>NZ_JCBANH010000014.1:0-93050 GCF_059760925.1 Achromobacter sp. 1011791174 | reverse complement strand
GCATCTGAACGACAGGGAACTGCGGGCCTTACATCCGCTGCACTGACCCGCTGCACTGGCGGACCCGCCCCAATTCGGCAAGTCCTCCCCGACCGGGGCCACGCGGAGCCGGCTTTGCCGGTCCGCAGTGGCGCCCTTGAGGGAAGAAGCGCGTAGCGCTTCCGGGGTGGGCTCTATGCTCCGGTCCGCAGTGGCGCCCCCTTGAGGGGGGCCCGCCTAGGGGAGCGCGTAGCGCTCGGGGGTGGGCCTTCCCCCCTCTAGCGCAGCGAACGATAGGTGTCGCCGCGTTGCGGATGGGTCAGGATCACCTGCCAGAGCTGGCCTTCGCGCGAGCGGAAGAAGCCGGCGCAGCACATCAGGTAGTACTGCCACATGCGGTAGAAGCGCTTGCCGTAGCGTGCCTCCAGCTGCGGCCAGGCGCGCTGGAACCGGTCCCACCAGGCCATCAGCGTGCGATCGTAGTCGGCGCCGAAGTTGTGCCAGTCCTCGATGATGAAGCGGCCTTCGACGGCGGTGGATATTTCCACCGCCGAGGGCAGCTTGCCGTTGGGGAACACGTAGCGGTCGATCCAGGGATCGGTGCTCTGGCTGGTGGCGGCGATGCCGATGGTGTGCAGCAGGAAGATGCCTTCGGGGGCCATCAGCCGCTGCACGTTGGTGAAGTAGGTGTCGTAGTTCTTCGGACCCACGTGCTCGAACATGCCTACCGAGACGACCTTGTCGAAGCTGCCCTGCAGGTCGCGGTAGTCCTGCAGCAGCAGTTCCACCGGCAGGCCCTGCACGCGCTGCTGCGCCAGCGCCAGCTGTTCCTTGGATACGGTCACGCCGGTGACTTTCACGCCGTAGTTCTCGGCGGCGAACTTGGCCAGCCCGCCCCAGCCGCAGCCGATGTCCAGCAGCGTCTCGCCGGGCTTGAGACGCAGCTTGCGGCAGATCATGTCGAGCTTGGCGTACTGGGCTTCTTCCAGCGTCGCGGCGTTTTCCCAATAGGCGCAGGAATAGATCATGCGGCTGTCGAGCATGGCTTCGAACACGTCGTTGCCGGCGTCGTAGTGCTGCTCGCCGACTTCGAAGGCGCGACTCTTGGACTGCAGGTTGAACAGCTTGTGGCGCAGATGCTCGGCGATCAGCTTGACGCGCGCGATACCCATGGCGGCCGATCCCAGGTCGGCGCGCAGGAGGCGGGTGAACAGCTCGTCAAGCGCGTCGCAGTCCCACTCGCCGTCCATGTAGGACTCGCCCAGGCCCAGCGACCAACTGGTGAAGACGCGTTCGTACATGTGCTTGTCATGTACCTGGATGTCCCAGGGACGCGAGCCGTTGAGCTGCACGTCGGCGCGGGCCAGCAGGTCCTGCAGCACGCGGGGCGGTTCGGGAGGCGGGGAGGCATGCTGGGCGGCTCCCGGCGGGGAAGCATGACGATCGTGATCGACGGAGGAGGGACTGCTTTGCTCCATGTGGACTCCATATCAATTCGGGGATGACTGATCTGGCAAGGCGTGAAGCTGGCTACTTTGGCCCCAAAGCGCGCGCGCATCCAATGCAATGATTGAATGGCGGCGATAGGCTGAACCAATCTTAACCACTATATCCTGCAACACAAGCCTCACAGGAATCTGAAAGTCCCTGACGCCGCGTCGGGAAAAAGGGGCGGGCGGGCCGCGCGCGCCTGCGGCGCATCCGATAAGATACCGGCCATCTTCGCGATTTGGAGCGTCTCGATGCGGCAAGCCAGCCTGGAACCCCGCCTGGAATATGTCACCTGCGCCAGTCCGGCCGGCCTGCACCGCATGGCCTACTGGGAATGGGGCGATCCGGCCAACGACCAGGTATTGGTCTGCGTGCACGGCCTGACGCGCACCGGCCGCGATTTCGACGCGCTGGCGCGACGGCTGGCCGGGCGTTATCGCGTGGTCTGCCCCGACGTGGTCGGACGCGGCCGTTCCGACTGGCTGGCCAATCCCGCGTTCTACACCGTGCCGCAGTACGCGGCGGACATGGTCACGCTGATCGCGCGCCTGAAGCCGGCGCGGCTGGCGTGGGTCGGCACGTCGATGGGCGGCTTGATCGGCATGGCGCTGTCGGGCTCGGCGGCGTTTTCGCGGGCCGCGGCGGCCATGCGACCGCATCCGGGCATGCCGCCGGCGCAGGAAGGGCTGCATTTCGACCGCATGGTGCTGAACGACGTCGGCCCCCGGCTGGAGCTGAGTGCGTTGGCCCGCATCGGCCAGTACGTGGGCATGCCGCGCGAGTTCGATTCCTTCGAGCAGGCGGTCGCGGCGATGCGCGCCGATTCGCTGCCGTTCGGGCCGCACAGCGACGAGCAATGGGCGGAGCTGGCCCGCTACGTCTATCCCGAGCAGGACGGGCGCTGGGTCAAGCATTACGACCTGGCGCTGGCGCAGCCGCTGGCCGCGCAGACCCCGCAGGAACTGGCGGCGGGGGAGCAGCTGTTGTGGCAATGCTATGTGGGCACGGATTGCCCGGTGCTGATCGTGCGCGGCGAACAGTCCGATTTGCTGACAACCGTCACCGTGGACGAAATGCTTCAGCGCAATCCGCGGGCGCGCGCGGTCGTGATACCGGGCGTGGGCCATGCGCCCACGCTGATGTCGGACGCGCAGATAGAGCCTGTGGCCGCCTTCCTGCTGGACTGACGCTGCTGGCGGGGAAACGGGGACGCCGGCCGGCCCCGTGGGGCGGGCAGTGGCGCGGTCGCGGCGCTGTGCAGCAATTTCCCGCTTCTCTACAATAGGCCCATGACCTCGCCCATTCTGAACATCGACCTGCATTGCCATTCCACCGTTTCGGACGGCGCGCTCGCGCCGCGCGAGGTGGCGGCGCGGGCGCATGCCAACGGCGTGGATGTCTGGGCCCTGACCGATCACGACGAGATCGGCGGACTGGCCGAGGCCGCCGGGGCCGCCCGGGAACTGGGCATGCGCTTCGCCACCGGGGTCGAGATCTCTGTCACCTGGGCCGGCCTGACGGTGCATGTCGTGGGCCTGCGGTTCGACCCGTCCAACGTGGCGCTGGCCGAGGGTCTGCGCAAGACCCGCGCCGGCCGCGCCGAGCGCGCCAAGCGCATCGGCGAGCGGCTGGCTGGCATGGGCATGCCCGGCGCCTACGAGGGCGCGCTGCCCTTCGCCGGCAATCCCGAGCTGATCAGCCGCACCCACTTCGCCCGCTACCTGGTCGAGGCCGGCTATTGCCCGGATGTGCAGACCGTCTTCAACAAGTATCTGGGCGACGATTGCGCCGGCCACGTGCCGATGCAATGGGCCACGCTGGCCGAGGCCGTGGGCTGGATACGCGGCGCCGGCGGGCGCGCCGTCATCGCGCACCCGGGCCGCTACAAGTACACGCCGCTGCAGTTCGCCGCGCTGTTCGATGAGTTCATCGAGCTGGGCGGCGAGGGCATCGAAGTGAACACCGGCAGCCATACGGCCGACGAGGCCCGCAAGTACGCCGACGTGGCGCGTCGCTACGGCTTCCTGGCCTCGCGCGGCTCGGACTTCCACAGCCCCACGGAAAGCCGGATGGATCTCGGGCGCCTGCCCGCGCTGCCGCCGGACCTGAAGCCAGTCTGGCACGACTGGTTCTAGCGGACGCCCCGCGTCCGCTCCGCCACGCCATTGATCCTGATCGCGCCCACGCGGCGCCGCCGCCATGAACAAAGCCTTTGTCAAAGAATCCGACAACGATGACGACGATGACCTGCCACAGGCCCAGGCCCTGCCGGCGGGCACCAAGAATTACATGACGCCTGAAGGCTACGAGCGGCTGCGCGGCGAACTCGCGCACCTGATGAACGTGGAGCGGCCCTCGGTGGTGCAGGTGGTGTCCTGGGCGGCGTCCAATGGCGACCGTTCCGAGAACGGCGATTATCTCTACGGCAAGAAACGTCTGCGCGAGATCGACCGCCGCATGCGCTTCCTGACCAAGCGCCTGGACATCGCCGAAGTGGTCGATCCCGCCATCCAGCCCAACCGCGACCAGGTCTTTTTCGGCGCCACCGTGCTGTACTCGGACAAGGCCGGCGAGGACCACACCGTCACCATCGTCGGGGTGGATGAGGCCGAGCCGCTGGCCGGCAAGATCAGCTGGATCTCGCCCGTGGCGCGCGCGCTGATCAAGGCCAGGGAAGGCGACACCGTGGTGCTGCGCACGCCGGGCGGCATCGAGGAACTGGATATCCTGGAAGTACGGTATCCGCCGGGTTGATGCGGATCCTCGCCAGCAAGAGAGGCTGCAAGTCTGGCATCGCCGACCACTGCAAGAGCGCTGTGACCGGGGCCGCGCGGAGCCGGCTTTGCCGGTCCGCAGCGGCGCCCCCATGAGTGGGAGGCGCGTGAGCGCCTCGGGGGTGGCCGTCTACCTGAAATCGGCGAAGGCCTGCACGATTTCCGCCTGCGTGTTCATCACGAACGGGCCGTAACCCACCACAGGCTCGTCGATCGGCTCGCCCGACAGCACCAGGAAGACGGAGTCGTTGTTGGCTTCGACCGTAATATCCTCGCCGTCCCGCGAGAACAGCGTCAGCTGCGCATCGCGCGCCACCGACTCGCCGTTCACCAACAGCGTGCCGCGCAGCGCCACCAGCATGCTGTTGCGGCCCGATGCGATCGGAAAGCGCGCCGACTTGCCGGCCGCCAACCGCACGTCCCAGACATCCATCGGCGTATGGGTGCGCGCCGGCCCCGCGTGGCCCGCATAGCTGCCGGCGATCACGCGCAGCGTGCCGGCGCCGTCGGGCAGATCCACGGACGGGATGTCGGCGGCCTGGATGCCCTGGTAGCCGGCCGGCCCCATCTTGTCCTTGGCGGGCAGGTTGACCCACAGCTGCACCATTTCCAGCTCGCCGCCCTGGCGGGTGAACGCGTCGGAATGGAATTCCTCGTGCACGATGCCCGAGGCCGCCGTCATCCACTGCACGTCGCCGGGACCGATGACGCCGCCATTGCCGGCGGAGTCGCGGTGCGCGACCTCGCCGCTGTAGACGATGGTCACGGTCTCGAAGCCGCGATGCGGGTGCTGGCCCACGCCGCGCGGACGCCCGGCCGGCTCGAAATGCGCCGGGCCGGCGTAGTCCAGCAGCAGGAAGGGGCTGGTGTCCTTGTCCCTGTCGTTGTACGAGAACAGCGAGCGCACCGGAAAGCCGTCGCCCACCCAGTGGGGACGGGGGCTGGCGTGCAGGCCGAGGATCTTCTTCATGGCGTCAGTTCCTGTTGCGCGGCCCCTGCGGGGCCGTTCGTCATGAGTAAGAAGATAAGGGCGGCCCGGCCATAGCGGTAGTGCCGCCGCTGGCAAGCACCGTTCCATCCATCGGACGATCACGGGCCGGCATCGCGCATCGGGCTTGCGCCGTCCGGCAATCGACGTTCGCGAACGGCGCGCTATCCTTGCGGCATGAAAAAGACAGACAGCGCTCCTGCCGCCGGGCGGCCCGCCAGCCAGGCCGCGCGCCACGCGCGGGACGGGGCGGCGCCGGCGGACGCGCCGGTCCTGCAGGGCTTCGCCCCGGTGACGACGCCGCAGGCCCGGGTGCTGGTGCTGGGCTCCATGCCCGGCGCCATCTCGCTGCGCCAGGGCCGCTACTACGCGCATCCGCGCAACGCCTTCTGGCCGATCGCGGCCGAGATCCTCGGCTTCGATCCGGCGCTGGACTATGCCTTGCGGCTGGAGCGCTTGACGCAGGCCGGCGTGGCCTTGTGGGACGTGCTGCAAGGGTGCGAGCGCGAAGGCAGCCTGGACGCCGACATCCGCAACGCGGTGCCCAACGACTTCGCCGGCTTCCTGCGCGCGCATCCGCGGCTGCGCCGCGTTTGCCTGAACGGCGGCAAGGCCGCCAGCCTGTTCCGGCGCCAGGTGCTGCCGTCGCTGCCGGCCGCGCTGGCCGACCCGCTCGTCTGCCTGGACCTGCCGTCGACCAGCCCGGCGCATGCCGCCATCAGCTATGAACAGAAGCTGGCCGCCTGGCGGTCCGGCTTGAGCCTGCCCGCCGGGCAGGGCTGAGCGCCCACGCCCGTTGCCTTTCCGGCCGGCGGATGCCGCCGCCCGCCGCCGTCTGTCGCCTGTGGCCGTCAGACGTCATCCGTCGCCCGCCGCCGGGCATTCGCGCGCGTCCATGTGCGTCCAGGCGCGGCCGGACCGCGATTTTCCCACTATTCCGTCCCCTAATTGATCCAGGTCAACGCTCTATATAACTCCGGGTGATAAGTTAATTCCAACAACTAGCTGAAAGCACGGAGAAGCATATGCGTACCCCCCCAAGCCCCCCGGAAACCCCTCTCCCGGGCAAGCGAGGCTTCCTGAAGGGATTGCTCGGGCTGGGGGCCGCGGCCACCGTCATACCGATACACGCCGAGGCCATGCCCGGCATCAACGGCCAGCCGCCACGGCGGCCGGGCATGGCTGGCAAGCGCTACGGCATGCTGGTGGACATGCGCAAGTGCATCGGCTGCCAGTCCTGTACGGTCAGCTGTTCGCTGGAGAACCAGCCGCCAGTGGGGCAGTTCCGCACCACCGTGCTGCAGTACGAGGTCGTGCCCGACCAGGGCCAGGCCGCCATGGTCATGCTGCCGCGCCTGTGCAACCACTGCGACAACCCGCCCTGCGTGCCGGTCTGTCCGGTGCAGGCCACCTTCCAGCGCGAGGACGGCATCGTGCTGGTCGACAACGAGCGCTGCGTGGGTTGCGCCTACTGCGTGCAGGCCTGTCCGTATGACGCGCGCTTCATCAACCACGAGACCCAGACCGCCGACAAGTGCACGTTCTGCGAGCACCGGCTCGAGGTCGGCCTGCTGCCGGCCTGCGTGGAAAGCTGCGTGGGCGGCGCGCGCATCATCGGCGACCTGAACGATCCGGACAGCGCGATCTCGCGCCTGATGGCCGAGAACAAGGCCGACATCAAGGTGCTCAAGCCCGAGATGAAGACCGATCCGCACGTCTATTACATCGGATTGCCCGACGCGTTCGTGCATCAGGTGGACGGCCAGGGCGGCGTGCGGCTGGCCGGCGGACATTGAGACGGGAAGGGGATTTTCATGCAGATTTCTGAATTGCTCACGCCGGTCTACGACGCCGCCTGGCTGCCCTGGGCCGTGCAGTATTTCTTCCTGGTCGGCATCAGCGCCACGACGGCGTTGACGGCGGCCTTCTCGGCCTTCGGCAAGCCCGGCTCGCCGGCGCGGCGGCTGTTGCCGTCGGCGGTGGCGGTGCTGCTGGTCAGCGCCATCGCCGCGCCCATCTCGCTGCTGGCCGACCTGCACCAGCCGGGCCGCTTCTGGCATTTCTACGCGCATGCCACGCCCTGGTCGTGGATGTGGCTGGGCGCCTTGCTGCTGCCCTGCTTCGTGGGGCTGGCCGTGCTGTTCGGCGCGGCCTGGTGGTGGGGCCGCACGGGCCTGATGCGCCTGCTGGGCGTGGCGCTGGCCCTGTCGGCCGTGTCCATCCTGGTCTACACCGGCGCCGAGGTCATGGTGCTGCGCTCGCGGCCGCTGTGGCACACGGTGTTCCTGCCGGTGAACTTCGCGCTGACCGCCTGGCTGGGCGCGCTGGGCGCCATGTTCCTGGTGGCGCGCTGGCTGCCCGGCGGGCTCAAGGCGCTGCCGGTGGACATGCTGCGCCAGCTCAGCCTGAGCGCGGTGGTGCTGATGGCGCTGGGCGCGGGGGCCTGGGCCGTGCTGGGCCTGCTGGGCGTGGACCCGTCGTTCGAGGCCGCGCTGCGCCTGTTCCGCGAATTCCCGATCTGGCGCATCAGCCTGGCCGGCGCGGTCGCCACGGGCTTCTGCATCGTCGGCCTGCTGCAGAAGCCGGCCCGCGCGCTGGCCACGCCGCTGGCCTCGGGCGCGCTGGCGCTGACCATGCTGGCGGCGGCCTGGATCTTCCGCTGGGTGGTGTTCATGAGCGTGCAGGGCGTGCCCAAGTATGGCGCCGGCCTGTACCTGTACGACATGCCCTGGGGTAGCGACGGGCTGCTGGGCATGGCGGGCGTGCTGGGTCTGTGCGTGGCGCTGGTCGCGGCGGTGACTTACGCGCTGGACCTGTTCCCGGCCCGTGACCGCGGCGTGTCGGCCTGAGCCGGCGGCAGCAAGGATTGAGGAAAGAGTAGCTATGGACAAGCAACACGAAGACGACAAGACCGGCACGCCCGGCATGGCGCGGGACGCGCGGCAATCGGCGCAGGAATCAAGACAGGACGCGGCGCCGGAACAGCCGCGCGACGAAGCCCGGCGCAAGCTGATGCTGCGCGGCGGCGTGGTGGCGGGCGGCATGGCCGCGTTCGCCGCCGGCTACGGCGAGACCGTGGTCAAGGCCGTCAAGGGCCTGGCGCAAGGCACGGCCGGCGCGCCCACGGCGCATGCGGTGCGAGGCAATTCGTTGACGCCCGAGTTCCGCATCGACCCGGTCTCCGGCGTGCTGAGCGCCCAGCCGGGACAGACGGTCAGCCCGTCGAGCTGCCTGGGCTGCTGGACGCAGTGCGGCGTACGCCTGCGCGTGGACGTCAAGGAAAACCGCATCCTGCGCGTGGCCGGCAATCCGTATCATCCGCTGGCCACCACGCGCCCGGCCGCCATGGAGACGCCGGTGCGTGAAGTCTACGCGCAGCTGGGCGGCGACAACGGCCTGGAAGGCCGCGCCACGTCCTGTGCGCGCGGCTCGGCCATGCTGGAGCAGCTGCACAGCCCGTATCGCGTGCTGCAGCCGCTCAAGCGCGTCGGTCCGCGCGGCGCCGGCAAGTGGCAGACCATTTCCTTCGAACAGCTGGTGCAGGAAGTGTGCGAGGGCGGCGACCTGTTCGGCGAGGGCCATGTGGACGGCCTGCGCGCGATCTACGACCGCGAGACGCCGCTGGATCCGGCCAACCCGGAGTACGGCGCCAAGGTCAACCAGTTCCTGTTCACCGACGCGTCGAACGAGGGCCGCACGCCGCTGATCCAGCGCTTCGCGGGCCAGTCCTTCGGCACGGTCAATTTCGGCAACCACGGTTCATACTGCGGACAGAGCTTCCGCGTGGGCGCGGGCGCCGCGCTGGGCGACCTGAAAGGCATGCCGCACGGCAAGCCGGATTGGGACAACGCGCGCTTCGGCCTGTTCATCGGCGCGGCGCCGGCCCAGGCCGGCAACCCGTTCCAGCGCCAGGCGCGGCAGCTGGCCGAGGCGCGCACGCGGCCGCAGGAAGAGGGCTTCCAGTATGTGGTGGTGTCGCCCGTGCTGCCGGCCTCGTCCAGCCTGTCGGCCGGTTCGGGCAATGAATGGGTGCCGGTCAACCCGGCCAGCGACCTGGCGCTGGCGATGGGCCTGATCCGTTGGATCCTGGATAACGAGCGCCACGACGCGCGCGCGCTGGCCCAGCCCGGCCCGCAGGCCATGAAGGCGGCCGGCGAGGCGGCCTGGACCAACGCCACCCATCTGGTGGTGGCCGAACCCGGTCATCCGCGCATGGGCAGCTTCCTGCGCGGCGCCGACCTGGGCTGGGCCAAGCCGGCCGACGCCGACGAGAAATGGGAAGACGTGTACGTGGTGCGCCTGGCCGACGGCACGCTGGCGCCGCACACCGTCGCGGCCGAGGCGCAGCTGTACGTCGAGGACGCCGTGGCGACGCCCGGCCTGGACGGCGCGCCCGGCGCGCTGGCCGTGCGCAGCGCCCTGTGGCTGCTGCGCGAGGAAGCGCGCCGCAAGACGCTGGATGAGTACGCCGCGCTCTGCGGCGTGCCGGCGGACAAGATCGCCGAACTGGCCCGGCGCTTCACCAGCCACGGCAAGCGCGCCGTGGCCGATGCCCACGGCGGCACGATGAGCGGCGCGGGCTTCTACACCGCCTATGCCATCGCCATGCTGAACACGCTGGTCGGCAACCTGAACGTGGAGGGCGGGCTGGTGCTGGACGCCGGTCCGTTTCCGCCCTATGGCGCGGGCCCGCGCTACAACATCGCCGGCTTCGCCAACCGCGCCACGCCCAAGGGCGTGGGCCTGTCGCGCAATCGCTTTCCCTACGAGAAGTCGAGCGAATTCAAGCGCAAGAAGGCGGCGGGCCAGCCGGCCTATCCGGCCGCCGCGCCCTGGTATCCGGCCACCGGCGGACTCAGCTCGGAAATGCTGGCCTCGGCGCTGGCGGGCTACCCGTATCGCGCCAAGGTCTGGTTCAACCACATGAGCAATCCGGTCTACGGCATCGCGGGCTTTCGCCAGGCCCTGGCCGACAAGCTCAAGGATCCGCGCGCGCTGCCGCTGGCCGTCTCGATCAATCCGTTCATCAACGAGACCAGCGCGCTGGCCGACTACATCGTGCCGGACACCGTGACCTATGAAAGCTGGGGCATGTCCGCGCCCTGGGCGGACGTGATCGCCAAGGCCTCCACCGTGCGCTGGCCCGCCGTGCAGCCGCGCGTGGCACGCACCGCCACGGACGAGCCGGTGTGCCTGGAAACCTTCCTGATCGCCTGCGCCAAGCGCCTGGGCATGCCGGGCTTCGGCGCCGGCGCCATCACGGATAAGGACGGCGCCAAGTACGCGCTGGACACACCCGAGGACTTCTTCCTGCGCGGCATGGCCAACATCGCCTACGCCGCCGGCAAGCCCGTGCCAGAGGCCAGCGACGACGACATGGCGCTGACCGGCGTGGACCGCTACGCCGCGCTGCTGCAGGCCAAGCTCAAGCCGGGCGAGTGGCGCCAGGTGGCGATGCTGATGAGCCGGGGCGGGCGCTTCGACCGCATGCAGGACGCCTGGACCGAGGCCGGGCAGACGCGCCAGGCCTGGGCCAAGCCGCTGCAGGTCTGGAGCGAGGAGCTGGCGGGCTTTCGCCATGCCATGACCGGCGAGCGCTACAGCGGCTGCCCGACCTGGTATCCGGCGCGCCTGGCCGACGGCCGCGACGTGCGCGCCGAATATCCGCGCCAGGACTGGCCCTTCCTGCTCAGCTCCTTCAAGTCCAACCTGATGAGCTCGATCTCGATCGGCGTGGACCGGCTGCGCCAGGTGCACCCGCACAACCCCGTGTCGATCAACCGCCAGGATGGCGAGCGGCTGGGGCTGCGCAACGGTGACAAGGTCCGCATCGTCACGCCGGGCGGGTCGGTGATCGGGCTGGCGCTGCTGCGCGACGGCATCCAGCCGGGCGCGGTGGGCATCGAGCACGGCTACGGGCATACCGAGCTGGGCGCGCGCGCGCACGTGGTCGACGGCAAGGCCATGCCGCACAACCCGGCGCTGGCCGCCGGGGTGAACCTGAACGACCTGGGCTTCGGCGATCCCACGCGCGGGGCGCATGCCAACGTGTGGATCGACTGGGTGTCGGGCGCGGCGGTGCGGCAGGGTTTGCCGGCCAGGATCGAGCGCGTCTAGACGGATCCGTCGGTTCGTCCGTGAGGTGAGTACAGGCGCCGCCCGCGTGGGCGGCGCCTGTTTTCGTTCGCGCCTGGTTTCCTGGCGGCGCTGGCCCGCGCCAATCCGCGCTAACAGCAGCTGATCACGACGCTTCTCAGCCAGCAAAGCGCTGGATCGGAATCGCGCCTGCCGTGCCATGCCTGCTGGAATGAGAATGACGGCAGGTCGAAGGGCGGCTTGAACTGTCTCAAGGCCTTGCCTGAGGCGACGTTCGCCAGGGCCCTGCTGGCAACCGTCAGGATCAGGTCGGTGCCGGCCAGCACTTCCGTCGACGCGCTCCAGTGCGGCAGCGTCAGGGCGACATGCCGGCGCAGGCCCTGAGCCTTCAGCGCGGCGTCGATCTCGTTTTCGGCGTCGGGCCGCATCGCGACCAATACGTGGGGGCGCTCCAGCCATTGCGGCAACGGCAGGTCGCCCCTGGGGGGCAGCGATCGCCGGTCGGCAACGCTGACGAAGTGTTCCTCGAACAGCGTCTCGCGCTTGATGTCGCCGGGCGCGTCTGGAAAGACGCCGAGCGCCAGGTCGATTTCCCCGTCGGCCAGTTGCGCCAGCATGGCCTCGCGGCTGGCCTGGCTGATGGCCATGTCTATCCCCGGCGCCTGGGCGCGCAGTTGCCGCAGCAGCGGCGGCAGCAGCAGGTGGGCCGCATAGTCGGACAGCGCCACGCGAAAGCGGCGCACGGCTCGCGAGGCGTCGAATTCGCCCTTGTGCAACAGCGCGTTGAGTTGCCCGAGCGCCGCTTCCAGCGGTTGCTGCAGTTCCCGCGCGCGTGGTGTCAGGGCCATGCCGCCGCCCTGGCGGATCAGCAGGGGATCCTGGAAGATGTCGCGCAGCTGCGCCAGCGCGTGGCTCACCGCCGGCTGGCTTTTGTACAGGCGCAATGCGGCGCGGGTGACGTGTTTTTCCGCCAGGAGCGCCTGGAGCGTCAACAGCAGGTTGAGGTCGATGCGGCGAAGATCATCCATTCCACGAATAATATATGTGCGGAATTAGAATTTCCATTCTGCATGCGAATGAATCACGATGAAGTCCTTGCTGATTTCATTGGAGAGCCTGCCATGAATGGGTCCTTGTCTCTTTCCAGTCTTTTATCCATGGCCGTTGTCTTGCTGGCCGGCGCCGCCGTGCCCTTCCAGGGCGGCAGCAACGCCGCGCTGGGACGCATGCTGGGTCATCCGCTATGGGCCACACTCACGTCGCTGCTCGTCAGCATCGTGGTGGTCCTGCCGCTGCTGTTCGTCATGCGCGTGCCGGCGCCCACGGTCGGCGCGGCGGTCCAGGGGCCGGCCTGGCTCTGGCTGGGCGGCGTCGCCGGCGTGGCCTATCTGACGGCGGCGCTGGTATTGACGCCCAAGCTGGGCGCGGCCAGCTTCATCGTCAGCGTGATGGCGGGGCAGATGCTGGCGTCGCTGGTGATCGACCATTTCGGTCTGATGGGATTGGCGCCCAAGCCCATCGCGCTGGGGCGTCTGGTGGGCGTGGGGTTGATCCTGGTCGGGGCGGGCATCGTGCAGGCGCACAGCGTTGCCGCCCCGCCGCCGATTGCGGGTTCAGTTCCGGTGGAACAGCGCTGAGAACCGTATCAGGCAGGTCGCGCTTGTTTCCCGGCCTGTCGCATGCCTGGACCGATTTCCCGATGCAACGCGTCGTTCGGCGACTCTCGGACAGATCTATCACGACCTGTTGCGAGTTCCCTGGCCGCTCAACCGTCTGTCCAGGACTGCCAAGCCAAGCGCGGCCACGCCCAGCGCCACGCCGATCCAGCCCACCGAGGGCAAGCCGTGGCCCAGGCTGAGCGGCAGGCCCGCGAGCAGGGGCGCAAGCGTCAGGCCGGCCTGAAAGGCGGATGAGTTCGTGGCTCCCGCGAGCATCGGCGCATCTGGCGCCAAGGTGTAGATGCGAACCCAGACCGCCGGGTTCAGCAGGAAGCCCGCCAGGCCGAGCAGGAATACCAGTGCGATGGCGGTTTCCCGATGCGAGGCAAACAGCGCCATGGCAGCGGACGCGAGGATCAGGCCGACGGTTCCCGTGACGAGCGTGCGGAACGGGTGGTGATCGGCGGTTCGGCCTCCAATCGTCAGCCCGACGAAGGCGCCGACGCCGAACAGGGTCAGCACGGCGGGCAGCCAGGCGGCGGCGACACCGCTCACGTCCAGCAGCAGGGCGCCCAGGTAGCCGAACGTTCCCATGTAGGCCGCCGTGGTGACCATGGTCGTGGCATAGGCCACCCAAAGAGCGGGACGCTTCATGGCACGCAGTTCCGTGCCCAGGTCCGGCACGGCAGCCTGGCCGGGCGTCTTTGCCGGCAGCGCCGCCAGGCCGGCCATCGCGGATATCGCCGTCACCGCCACCACCGCCCAGAAGCCGCCGCGCCAGCCGGCCGCATCGCTGATGAATGTGCCGACGGGTCCGCCGATGACCATCGCGGCGGTCAAGCCGCTTACGACGATGGCAAGCGCCTTGGCGCGCCGATCGGGCGGCGAGAGCTGCACGGCCATTGCCGCCGCGACCGCCCAGAAGCAGGCATAGGCCAGGCCCATCGCGAAACGCGCGGTCAGGATGGACCAATAGCCTTGCGCAAGCAGGCTGACTACCGTTGCGGCCATGAAGGCCATCTGGCTGAGGAACAGGGCGCGGCGGCCGGGCCAGCGCAGCGCCAGAATGGCAAATGCAGGCCCGCCAATCAGCGCGCCCACCGCGAACGCTGAGATCAATGCGCCCGCGGCCGGCAGCGTGATGCGCAGATCGGCCGCGATCATCGGGAGTATGCCTCCCATCAGAAACTCGGCGCTGCCCATTGCAAACAGGCTGAGGGCAAGCAGATGGACCGATAGCGGGATGGCCCGCGCCGCGCCGGTCCCTGTCCGGGCCTGCCTTGCCGTTGCGTCCGTCGATATCATTTCCCTTCCTTTCGATTGCGGAGATCCGAATGCGCAGGCATGATAGAAGTTGAAGTCAACTTCAAGTCAAGCGACGCCTCATGGATATCTCGGACGTTGCCCGGCGCACGGGCCTGCCCGCCTCCACCTTGCGGTTCTACGAGAAGAAAGGCCTGATCACGGCGGTCAGCCAGGCGGGCGAGCGACGGCGTTTCGCGCCCGACGTGCTGGATCAGCTGGCCTTGATTGCGCTGGGGCAGGCCGGAGGGCTGTCGCTGGACGAGATCAGCGCCATGCTGCCAGTCGACGGGAGTCCTCGGGTGGACAGACAGGTGTTGCTGGCCAAGGCGGACCAGATCGACGCGACCATCAAGCGCCTGCGCGCGATGAGCCAGGGGCTGCGTCATGCCGCCGAATGTCCGGCCGCCAACCACGCGCAATGCCCGACATTTCAGCGCCTGCTCAAGGCCGCCGCGGGCAGATCCAGGCACGCCAGGGCGGCGGCCCAGGGCGCGTTCACGTCGAGAATTTCCTAGCGCATCAACATCGCCACGAGTACCGCGGCGATGTACAGCGCGACGCCGTAGTACAGATGCGCGATTACGCCCTGGCGGCGCGCCGCCCAGGGATCCGGCGCGCGCGCACAGAGCACGCCCATGCCGAACGCGGGAACCACGATGAAGAAGGGCACTGCGAGCGTGAGCAGGCCCGCTCCGATCGCGGCCAGCCATGTCGGATTGGCAATCCAGCCCGCGCCGCCGCCGAGCAGGATCGGCAGGAAGCCGAATGCTGCGCCCAGCGCGTAGTGCGCGATCCAGCCGATGATCTTCTCGCCGGGAATCGGCTGCGAGGCGAAGATCGGCTTGTGCAGGAACTGCCCGCGCGCCATGTGGCCGATCCAGCGGCCGACGACGTCGAAGCCGTAGTTCGGCACCTTGAATGCCTTTTCGAGGAACACTGCCCAAAGATCCGACAGGGCCGTGGCGATCAGGCCGATAAGAACGCCCGCAATGATCATGCTGCCCATATGGCTTTTCTTTCCGCTGCTTGAATGGATGGCTATTATCAACCCTGCACGGTTCTTCCATCCCTACTCATTCCCACGGGCAGGAAACACAGCAATGAAGCAAGTCATGATCGTGACCGGCGCCAGCCGGGGCATCGGCGCCGCCGTCGCCGCGCTCGCGGCCACGCGTGGTTACGCCGTGTGCGTGAACTACAAGTCGCGCGCCGATCGCGCGCAGGCGGTGGTCGACGCGATCCGTGGGCAGGGCGGCACCGCCGTCGCCGTGGGCGCGGATGTGTCGACCGAAGCCGGCATCCTGGCCCTGTTCAGCGCCACGGACCGCGAGCTGGGACCGGTCGCCGCGCTGGTGAACAACGCCGGCATCCTGGAGACCCAGATGCGGGTGGAGCAGATGGACGCCGCGCGGCTGCAGCGCATCATGCAGGCCAATGTGGTCGGCCCCTTCCTGTGCGCCCGCGAGGCGGTGCGCCGGATGTCCAAGCGGCACGGCGGCGCGGGCGGCGTCATCGTCAATGTGTCCTCGGCCGCCGCGCGCCTGGGTTCTCCTGGTGAATACGTGGACTATGCGGCGTCCAAGGGCGCGCTCGACACCATGACCATCGGGTTGGCCAAGGAGGTTGGCGCCGAGGGCATACGCGTCAACGCCGTGCGCCCCGGGTCCATATACACGGAGATCCACGCCAGCGGCGGCGAGCCGGACCGCGTCGACCGCGTGGCCGCGCGCGTGCCGATGGGTCGGGGCGGACGCGTCGAGGAAATCGCCGCCGCGGTGCTGTGGCTCTGCTCGGACGAAGCGACCTACGCCAACGGCGCCATCCTCGACGTGAGCGGCGGAATCTGACCATGGACCCCAGCCTCGAAGACCTGCGCCGCTACGCCGTCGCCCGCAGCCTGTTCACCCCGACCACGCTGCCGGCGGCGATCCGCCGCCTGGGCTTCGTGCAGGCCGATCCGATCCGCGCCCCGGCGCGGGCGCAGGACCTGACGCTGCGCCACCGCGTCAAGGACTACCGCGCCGGCGATCTGGAAAGCCGCTACGCGCGCCTGGCGATCGATGAGGACTGCCTGGTCAACTACGGTTTTCTGCCGCGCGAGCACCTGGCCCTGATGCATCCGCGCCAGGCGCGCAAGGCCTGGAGCGCCGAGACGCGGCGCAAGGCGGCCGACGTTCTGGACTTCGTGCGGGCGCGCGGCGCGGTGCATCCGCGCGAGGTCGATCAGCACTTCGCGCATGGGCGCGTGAAGAACTACTGGGGCGGCTCGAGCAACGCCAGCACGCAGCTGCTCGACGACATGCACTATCGCGGCTTGTTGCGGGTGAAGCGGCGCGATAGCGGCACGCGCGTCTACGAGGCGGTGGCGCATCCGCCGGCCGAGGGCGGCCCGGCCGCCAGCGCCCGGCGCGCGCAGGCCCTGATCGATCTGGTCGTGCGCAAGTACGCGCCCTTGCCGGCGGCCAGCCTGACTTATCTGGCGCGCCTGCTCGGCTATGGCGCGCCGCACATGGCGGCGCCGATCCAGGCGGCGTTGCGGCGCGCGCGCGAACAGCTGGCGAGCTGCCGCATCGACGGCACCGTCTGGTACTGGCCCGCCGACGAGAACCCGCGCTCGCGCCGCTACGCGTTCGACGAGCGGCTGCGGCTCCTGGCTCCCTTCGATCCCGTGGTCTGGGACCGGCGTCGTTTCACGCTGTTCTGGGACTGGACGTACAAGTTCGAGGCCTACACGCCGCCGGCCCGGCGCCAGTTCGGTTACTACGCGCTGCCGATGCTCTGGCAGGGCCGGGTGATCGGCTGGGCCAATCTGCCGGCGCGCGACGGCCGCGTGGAGCCGGCGTTCGGCTACGTGGCCGGCGCGGCGCCCGGGGGCGCGGCCTTCCGGGGCGCGTTGGACGAGGAATTGCAGCGCATGGGGCAGTTTCTCGCGGCGCGCTGATGCCGCCGGGCCATGATGGGGGAGCCGGTCACTGCGCGTCGCTCGCCTGCAATGCCTTGAAGCGGTTCTGCCACTGCCGGATCAGCTCGACCATTTCCGTGCCGGTGCGATCGTCGAGCCGGTTGGGATCATGCGGCGTCACGGGCAGCATGTTCTCTTCGAGCAGCATGTGATTCAGGACCAGGAATGCAATGGTGCGTATATTCCCATCCGGGAACAGGTGGTGTTGCTCCAGGGTCTGGCAGCATTCGGCGATCGACGCCAGCACGAGGGTCTCGCGTTCGTGGCCCGGCGTGTCTCGCAACTGCGCCATCCGTTTGTAGTGCGCGTTGATGATCTGGTCGGCCTTCGCGCGGCACTGCTCCTCTGACCGAGGGAACGCGTGCACGCGCATATGGCCGCCGGCGCCTTTCAGCTCGCTCCATAGCTGACGGGGCGAGTATTTTTCCCGACGCTCAAACCACTCGAGCTTGCGGTTCACGCCAAGATCGCCATCACCGAAGTCCGCGCCATACGTGACCCATGCGTTGTCGCGATAGTTCCGGGGAAGGTCCGTTCCATTGTCGTGCTTCACGCCTTCCACCGCCCAACGGTGGTATTGCTCGAAGAGAGCGCCATCCAGCCGTCGATTTTCCCTGACCACGCCCAGCATATTGGTGAATGCGGTCATCATCGAGGCCATGTAGCCTCTCTCATCTTCGTACAGAGCGGGATTGCAGAAGTCGGCATCGTCGCCGTCCATCAACAGGCGGTAGCCGTCGCGCAACGGATTGCGCATCTGCGCGAAGCAGGGAAATCCGCTGTCGCGCAGGGCCGAGGCAAAGCGTAGCTGTGCGGCCTCCAGGCTCAGCAGGTTGCGGATCGCATCGACATATTCCTTGCCGAGCCTCTCGCGCAATGCGCTGGCGTCGCAGAGCAGCTGCATGATCGCCGCCAGCTTCGCCGGCGTGCCGGCGCCGGCGGGCAACCGCGCATAGGCTTCGGAGATTCTCTTTTGCACCGCTGCCTGGATCTGATCGAAGGCCTGGGGAAGATTCGACTCGCGATCCGGCAACACGCGCGCGCCCTGCAGCGAGTCCGGCAGCGCCGGCCAGTCGTCTGGCAGCCGATGACCCTCCCAGAATCCCGCATGCTGCAGGCAGGTTTTCACCGTGGACAGGCGCAGGCTGGGCGCCAGCTTTTCTTCCGGGTCGATGTCGCGTTCCAACATCAGTCTGGCCACGCCGTGCGAAGCGCCCGTGATCAGCGTCAGGAACTGCTGATATGGCGTCACGGCACCCGCATTGGCATGCTTGTCCACCCTGGGGGGCGGGCTGGGGGCCAGGCATGGCAGGCCGTTCGCGCCAATGCCGATGTGCTTCGCGCCATTGCCCTCGTCGCAGGCGCGGGCGAGCGTGTACCAGTAGCTCAAGGCAGACGCGTCGGCCGTCAGGGTCATGCCCGTTCTCCATGCGCGCGATGGCGCGTTCGAGTGTTCGCGGCAAGCCGGAATTGGGCGCCGTCCAGCCTTGTGTGACGTCGCCGGGCCTTGCGGTTCCTTCGAAGCGGGCAATTGCCCTTGCCTGCATGGCGCCGGCAGTACGGCGACAGGCGCTAGGGCGCGATGGTGTCGGCCACCAGGTCCAGGCCGGCGCTGCCGGGCGCCACGTCGGACAGCGCGCCGGCCACGTCGCCCGGCTGCGCGGCGGCCAGGCCGTCGCGGCTGACGCGGATCTCCACGCGGACCTTGCCGCCGGCCGCCGACAGCCGGGCGGCGGGCGACATGGCGAGGCTGTCGTCGAGCGAGAAGGCGCGCGGCAGGTCCGAGACGCGCAGGCGCAGGACCGCCAGCGGCATGCGTGGTCCGTCCATGGCGCGCGCCAGGATGAATACCGTGTCCCCGGGCTGGACCCGCGCGCGCAGCGCGTCGGCGATGCGGGCCTGTCCGCTGATACGCTCCGGCGCGCTGGCGGACGCCGGCCCTGGCGTCGGGCCCGATGCCGACGCTGGCGCGGCCATCGTGGAGCGCGCCGGACCGGCCGTTGCGGCCAGGCTCCGAGCCTGCGCGATATTGCTCTCGATCTGGCGCGCGGCCTCGGAATCCGGCGGCAACAGCGGGCGCAGGCGCTCCCAGTATCCCAGCGCCTCGGCCGCGTCGCCGCGCCGCAAGGCCATCATGCCGGCCAGGGCCAGCGCTTTGGGATGATCCGGCTCCGCCGCCAGCGCCTGGGCGACGGCGGCAATCGACGCGGCGTCGGGCGTGCCCTGGTTGGCGGACAGCAGGGCATCGGCCATGTCCGCCAGCACCGAGGGCTGGCCGGGGTACAGGCGCAGCACTTCCCGGTATGCGGCCACGGCGTCGCCGTAGCGGCCCAGCGTTTCATAGGACCTGGCCAGCATGTACCAGCCATCGGCGTCGCCAGGCGCGGCGCGCAGCCGCCGCGCCAGCGCATTGACCGCCAGAGCCATGTCGTCGCCGGCGTCGGCCTCGTGCGGCTGCGGCGCGGCGACCTGGGCGGCGCTGGCCGCCGCGCGCGGATTGCCCAGCTTGCCGTACAGGGCCGCCGCGGCCAGCGGCACGGTCACGCTCAGCAGGCAGGCCGTGGCCAGGGCGGCGCGCTGTCCGCCGGGACGTCCCAGGGCCGGCCGCGCCGAGCGGCGCAGCGCCAGGTCGTGCAGCAGTTCGCGTTGCAGCTCTTCCTCGGCCGCCAGGTCCGGCGCGCCGCCGGCCGCGTCCAGCCGCAATTGCTCGCGCCGCGCCAGGTAGAAGTCGCGCAGGCCATCCTCGGCGGCGCCCGTCGCGGCAGCGGCGGTCTTGCGCAGCAGCGGCGCCACCAGGCAAAGCAGCGCGGCCAGCAGCAGGAACAGGAAGGTGAGCCAGAGCGCGGTCATGGTTCGGTGTCCAGGAAGCGCGTCGCGCGGGCGCGTTCCTGCTCGGTGAGCGGGGCGCGCGGGTCCTGGCGGCGCCGGATGGCGCGCCACAGGACCGCCGCGCCCGCCGCCAGCAGCGCGAAGGGTCCCAGCCACAGCAGCCAGGTCGCGGGTTTGAACGGCGGGTCGTAGCGCACGAAATCGCCGTAGCGGTCCTCGAAGAAGCGCATGACTTCGCGATCGGATCTGCCCTCGGCGAGCTGCTTGCGGATCAGCGCGCGCATGTCCTCGGCCAGCGGGGCGTTGGATTCGGCCAGGCTCTGGTTCTGGCAGACCAGGCAGCGCAGGCCGTGCGCGAGCCGGTCGGCGCGTTCGGCCAGCGCGGGCGCAAGCGGGACGGTGGTCTCGCCGGCCAGGGCGGGCGCGGCGGCATGCAGGGCCAGCATCAGGAGCAGCAGCGCGCGCGTCATCGCAGCGACTCGATCAGGGGCAGCAGCTGGTCGCGCCAGATGGCGGGCGTGATCAGCCCGAGCTGGCGGTAGCGGACCCGGCCGTCGCGGTCGATGATGAAGGTCTCGGGCACGCCGTAGACGCCATAGTCCATGCCCACGCGCCCGTTCGGATCGCTGGCGGACGCGGCATAGGGGTCGCCGTTGCGAGCCAGCCACGCCAGCGCGTCCTCGGGCTTGTCCTTGTAGTTCAGGCCGTATAGCGGAATGGCGTGGCGCTGGCTGGCGTCGCGCAGCACCGGCAGTTCGTCCCGGCACGGTCCGCACCAGGAGGCCCAGACGTTGAGCAGCCAGACCTGGCCGCGCAGCGCGTCCACGTCCAGCCGCTGGCCGGGCTGACCGAGCACCGGCAGGCCGATGGCCGGCGCCGGCTTGTCGACCTTGACTGAGGGCAGGGCGCGCGGATCGCGCGACAGGCCCAGCGCCAGGAACAGGGCCATGGCCAGGAAGGCGGCCAGCGGCAGCACGTAGCGCATCAGATCTCTCCCCGGCGGGTCGTCAGCGCCGGTGCGGCGTCGCGCCGGGCCGCGCGCGCTTCGCGATAGCGCTTGTCGCTGGCGGCCAGCGCGCCGCCCAGCGCCATCAGCAGGCAGCCGGCCCAGATCCAGGCCATGAAGGGCTTGGTCTGCAGGCGCACCGTCCAGGCGTCGCCGCCGGCCGGCTCTCCCAGCGCCACGAACAGGTCGCGGCTGAAACCGCTGTCGATGGCGGCCTGCGACAGCGGCATGTCCTGGGCTGTGTACAGGCGCTTTTCCGGATATAGCACGGCCACGGTCCGGCCGTCGCGCGAGACGTCGAAGCGCGCGCGCTGCGCCGTGTAGTTCGGGCCGGCGGCCGGCTCCAGGCCGACGAAGGCGTAGCGGTAGCCGCCGGCTTCCTCGACCGCGCCGGGCGCCATGCGCAGCTCGCGCTTGACCTCGTAGCCGTTGGCCAGCGTGACGCCGGCGATGAAGACGCCCATGCCGGCATGGGCCAGCAGCATGCCGTACCAGGCGCGCGGCTGGCGCGGCAACCGGCGAGTCCAGGCCCCATCGCCGTCGTTCAGCCGCTGCCAGGCGTGCGCGCAGGCGCTGGCCACGGACCAGCCCGCCAGCCACAGGCCCAGCACGACCAGGGGCGAGCCCAGCCGCGCCGGCCCGGGCATGGCCAGCGGCGCCAGCACGGCGGCGGCGACGCTGACGCCGAAGGCCAGCCGCAGCCGGCGGGCCAGGTCCGGCGCTTCGGCGCGCTTCCAGCGCGCCACCGGACCCACGCCCATGAGGAAGATGGCCGGCGCCATCAGCGGCACGAACACCGCTTCGAAGTAGGGCGGGCCGATGGAGATCTTGCCCCAATCCAGCACGTCCAGGACCACCGGGTACAGCGTGCCCAGCAGGACCGAGGCCGCCGCCACCGCCAGCGCCACGTTGTTGCCCAGCAGCAGCGATTCGCGCGACAGCAGGCCGAAGCCGCCGCCCAGCCCGACCTTGGGCGCGCGCCAGGCGTACAGGGTCAGCGAGCCGCCGACGATCAGCGTCATGAAGCCGAGTATGTACAGTCCGCGTCCCGGATCCACGGCGAAGGCGTGCACCGACGTCAACACGCCGGAACGGACCAGGAAGGTCCCCAGGATGCTGAGCGAGAAGGCGCCGATGGCCAGCAGCACGGTCCAGCTGCGGAACGCGCCGCGCTTCTCGGTGACGATGAGCGAGTGGATCAGCGCGGTGCCTGCCAGCCAGGGCATGAACGAGGCGTTCTCGACCGGATCCCAGAACCACCAGCCGCCCCAGCCCAGCACATAGTAGGCCCAGGCGCTGCCCAGCAGAATGCCCAGCGTGAGGAACGTCCAGGCCGCCAGCGTCCAGGGACGCACCCAGCGCGCCCACATGGCGTCCAGCTCGCCGGACAGCAGCGCGGCGATGGCGAAGGCAAAGGCCACCGAGAAGCCCACATAGCCCATGTAGAGCATGGGCGGATGCAGGATCATGCCCGGGTCCTGCAGCAGCGGATTCAGATCGCGGCCCTGCATGGCGGCCGGCATCAGCCGTTCGAAGGGGTTGGACAGGAACAGCAGGAACAGCAGGAAGCCCACGCCGATCCAGCCCATCACCGCCAGCGCGCGGCCGGCGAAGGCCGGCGGCAGGCGCCGGCTGAACAGCGCCACCGCCAGCGTCCAGGCGGTGAGCAGGTACAGCCACAGCAGCAGCGAGCCTTCGTGGCCGCCCCAGACCGCTGCGTAGCGGTAGGCCAGCGGCAGGTCGGCGTGCGAATTGGCCGCCACGTACAGCACGGAGAAATCGTTGCGGGCGAAAGAGAGCGACAGGCAGGCGAAGGCGACGGTGGTCAGGCCGAACAGGGCGAAGGCCGCCGGCCGGGCCACGCGCAGTCCCGGCTGCCAGTCCAGCGCGGCGCCGGCCAGCGGCAGGATGCCCAGCGCCAGCGCGGCCAGCAGCGCCAGGATCAGGCTGAACAGGCCGATCTCGGGAATCATCGGGCCGCCTCCCGCCGGGGCGCGGCGGCCGCGCGCTGCAGGGCGTCGGCGGCCTGGGGCGGCATGTAGTTCTCGTCGTGCTTGGCCAGCACCTCGGTGGCGCGGAACACGCCATCCTCGCCCAGCTTGCCGGCGGCGACCACGCCCTTGCCTTCGCGGAACAGGTCGGGCACCAGCCCGCGATAGACCACGGGCACGGCGTGCGCGGTGTCGGTCACGCGGAAGCGCAGCGTCAGGCCGTCGGCGTCGCGGCGCAGCGAGCCGGGCTCGACCAGCCCGCCGACGCGGAAGCTGCCATGGCGGGGCGCCTCGCGCGCCGCCACCTGGGTGGGGCTGAAGAAGAACACCAGGTTCGATCGCAGCGCATTGATGACCAGCGCGGCGGCCAGCGCCAGCAGGGCGAGTCCGCCCGCCAGGAACAGGGCGCGGCGCCGGCGCGGGGAGATGGCCGGCTTCATGGCAGGTCCGCGCCGGGGCCTTGCCGGCGCTTGCGGGCGCGACGCCACAGCAGCAGCGCCTCCAATGCCAGCGCGGCCAGCGTCACCCCGTAGGCGCCCAGCAGATAGGGGCCGTGTCCGGATAGCGAGAACAGCGTGTCCAGGCTCATCGCCGGGCCCCCGCAAGCAGGGCGGCCGGCTCGCGTTCGGCGATGATGCCGCGCACGCGCGCCAGCACCACTGCCGCGCCGTACAGCCAGAACGCGGCCACCATCAGCAGCATGGCGCCGAGCATGGGGTCGGCCATGCTGGGGGCGCTGGTGAAGGTGATGCTGGCGCCCTGGTGCAGCGTGTTCCACCAGCGCACCGAGAAATAGATGACGGGCACGTTGACCGCGCCGGCCAGCGCCAGGATGGCGCCGCCGTGGTCGGCGCGGCGTTCGTCGTCCGTGGCGGCCTGCAGCGCCATGAAGCCCAGGTACAGGAACAGCAGCAGCAGCTCGGAGGTCAGCCGGGCGTCCCAGACCCACCAGGCGCCCCAGGTCGGCTTGCCCCACAACGCGCCGGTCCACAGGGTCAGGAAGGTGAACAGCGCGCCGGTGGGGGCCAGCGCGCGCATCATCATGAACGACAGGCGGGTGCGGTAGATCAGCCCCAGCGCCGCGTACAGGGCCATGAGCAGATAGAGGAACATGGACATCCAGGCCGCCGGCACATGGATGAACAGGATGCGGTAGACCTCGCCCTGCTGCGCGTCGACCGGCGCGAGCGCCAGTCCGGCATACAGCCCCAGGCCGCCGCAGGCGCAGGCGGCCAGCGCCAGCAGCGGAATCAGGCGGCCGGCCAGGGGATGGAAGCGCGCCGGCGAGGCATAGCGCAGCCAGCCGCCGGCGCCGGACGGCGCGGGCGGCGTGGCGGGGGCGAGGACGGGCTGTTCAGGCATGGGCATTCCTCAATCCAGCGCGACACGCAAGGCGGCCGATGTGGCCCAGGGGCAGAGCAGCGCGGCCAGGCACAGGCAGGCGCCGAGCAGCGACAGCTGCGGCCCGGCCGGCAGGCCCGCCTGCGTGGCCGCGACGGCGCCGCTGCCGAAGATCAGGACTGGCACGCACAGCGGCAGCACCAGCAGCGGCAGCAGCGCGCCGCCGCGCAGGCCCAGCGTCAGCGCCGCGCCCAGGCCGCCCACCAGCGCCAGCGTGGGGGTGCCCAGCAGCAGCGACAGCGCCAGCATGCCGATGGCCTCGGGCGCGAGGCCGAACTGCAGCGCCAGCGCCGGGCCCGCCAGGACCAGGGGCAGGCAGGCCGACAGCCAGTGCGCCGCCAGCTTCACGGCCACCAGCAGCGGCAGCGGATGCGGCGACAGCAGCAGCTGGTCCAGCGCGCCGCTGTCCAGGTCCTGACCGAACGGGCGCTGCAGGCCCAGCAGCAGGCCCAGCAGGGCGCAGACCCAGAGCACGCCAGGGCCGATCGCGCGCAGCAGCTCGGGGTCGGGGCCGACGGCCAGCGGGAACAGCGTGCCGGCCACGATGAAGAACAGCGTGGCGCCCAGCGTGTCGGCCGGGCGCCGCCAGGCCAGTTTCAGGTCACGTTGTCCCAACAGCCGCAACGTCGCCAGCATGCGCGTAGCCATCCATGTCCAGGGTTGATGCGATGCCGGCCTGCACGAGTTCGGCGGTCTGGCGGTGCGAGGCGACCACGGCGCCGCCGCCGGCCGCGAGATGGACGCGCAGCGCCTCGCGCAGCAGGTCCAGGCTGGCGGCGTCCAGGCCGGCGTCGGGTTCGTCCAGCAGCCATAGCGGCTTGCCGCCCAGCGCCACGGCGGCCAGCGCCAACCGCCGGCCCTGGCCCTGCGACAGGCGGGCGGCGGATGCGTCGGCGCAGCCATCCAGCCGCCAGCGGGCCAGCGCGGCGCCGATGTCGGCCTCGGCGCGCGGCGTGCCGGCCAGCGCCAGGGCGCAGCGCAGGTGCTCGCGCGCGCTCAGGGCGCCGTTCAGGCCGTTGCCGTGGCCCAGGTAGGCCATGCCGGCGAAGTAGGCGGCGGGGTCGCGCCGGACGGGCGCGGCCCGCCACAGCAGTTCGCCCGCAAGGGGGCGCAGCAGTCCGGCCAGCATGCGCAGCAGGCTGGTCTTGCCGCTGCCGTTGGCGCCGCGCAGGTGCAGCAGGCGGCCCGCGTGCAGTTCCAGGTCCACGGGACCGAACCCGGCCGGCCCGCCCCGGGGGCAGATCATGCCGTGCGCGGCCAGCAGGGGCGGCGGCGCGTCAGCGGGCCGCACTTGCGCTTTCCTTGCCCGTCGCGGGCGCCGACGAGAACTCGCCCGGCGGGATGTTCGGCAACTGGTGCGCGATGCCCTTGTGGCAGTCGATGCAGGTCTTGCTCTTGTCGGCCAGGTAGGTCGAGTGCATGTTCTGCGCCCGCACGCTCTGGCGGGTGAAGTCCATGTATTCATAGTTGTGGCAATTGCGGCATTCCAGCGAATCGTTGGCCTTGAAGCGCGCCCATTCGTGGCGCGCCAGTTCCAGCCGCTTGTCGACGAATTTCTCGCGGGTGCTGATGGTGCCGAAGATCTTGCCCCAGACTTCCTTGGATGCCTGCATCTTGCGCGCGATCTTGTCGGTCCAGTTGTGCGGCACGTGGCAGTCGGAGCACAGTGCGCGCACGCCGGAGCGGTTGGTGAAGTGGATGGTGCCCTTAAGCTCGGCGTACACGTTGTCGCGCATCTCATGGCAGCCGGTGCAGAACTTTTCGGTGTTGGTCAGCTCCATGGCGGTGTTGAAGGCGCCCCAGAACAGGATGCCGGCGATGAATCCGCCCACCGTCAGGAAGCCCAGGCTGAAATGCACGCTGGGGCGGCGGATGATGTTCCAGTAGCGCTTGATGAGTGCGACCATGCGGGCCTCCCGTCGGCGTCAGCGCTTGCCCGAGGCCGGCGCGGTCAGGCGCTTGAGGATCACGTCGATGTCCTCGTAGGTGTTGGACACCAGCGGCTTGGCCTCGGCCTGCGGCACGTGGCATTGGACGCAGAAGTAGCGCCGGGGCGAGACCTCGGCCAGCACGTTGCTGTCGCGGTCCATGTAGTGGGTGACGCTCAGCGGCGGGGCCTGCGTTTCCTCGGTGTTCACGCGCGCGTGGCAGGCCAGGCAGCGATTGAAGTTCCTGTCGATCTGGTAGCCGTCGATCTTGTGCGGGATGGTGGGCGGCTGCATCGAATACGTGCGCATCCGCTTGATGTCCTTGTTCTCGATCGGGCTGATGAGCGGCGGGTCGGCTTCCTCGGCGATGGGCGTGGGGCCGCGCATGGGGTCTTCCAGTTCCACGGGCGGCGCGGCCCAGGCGGCGGACGCGAGGGCGAGGCACAGGGCGGGCGGCAGGACGCGTAGGTTCATGGCTGTCTCCGGTTCGCCGCTCAGACCTTGACGATCTTGACCGCGCACTTCTTGAAGTCGGTCTGGAACGAGATCGGGTCGGTGGCGTCCAGCGTCACCTTGTTGATGAGCTGGCCGGCGTCGAACCAGGGCACGAACACCAGGCCGCGCGGCGGCTTGTCGCGTCCGCGGGTTTCCAGGCGGGTGCGCATTTTGCCCCGGCGCGAGATGATCTCGACCTCGACGCCGCGCCGCAGGCCCATGGCCTGCGCGTCGTCCGGGTGCATGAAACAGACGGCGTTGGGAAAGGCGCGGTAAAGCTCGGGCACGCGCCGCGTCATGGAGCCGGAGTGCCAGTGTTCCAGCACGCGTCCGGTGGACAGCCAGAAGGGATATTCCTTGTCCGGCGATTCCGGGGGCGGCTCGTAGGGCAGCGCAAAGATCACGGCGCGGCCGTCGGGGTTGCCGTAGAACTCGAAGCCCGCGCCCGGCTTGACGTAGGGGTCGCTGCCTTCGCGGTAGCGCCACAGGGTTTCCTTGCCCTTGACCACGGGCCAGCGCAGGCCCCGCGTCTCGTGGTAGGTGTCGAACGGCGCCAGATCATGGCCATGACCGCGGCCGAATTCCGCGTATTCCTCGAACAGGCCCTTCTGCGCATAGAAGCCGAAGGCGTCGGCCTCCTGGTTGGCGTAGTCCTTGTCGCGCTCGCTGTTGGGATAACGGTTGACCTTGCCGTTGGCGTAGAGCACGTCGAACAGGGTCTTGCCCCGGTACTCGGGTTTCCTGGCCAGCAGGTCGGCGGGCCAGACTTCCTCGATCTTGAAGCGCTTGGCGAACTCCATCAGCTGCCACAGGTCCGAGCGCGCCTCGCCCGGTGCATTCACGAGCTGGTGCCAGAACTGGGTGCGGCGCTCGGCGTTGCCGTAGGCGCCTTCCTTTTCCACCCACATGGCGGCGGGCAGGATCAGGTCGGCCGACAGCGTGGTGACGGTGGGATACGCGTCCGACACCACGATGAAGTTGTCCGGGTTGCGATAGCCGGGCAGGCCTTCGTTCATGAGGTTGGCGGCGGCCTGGATGTTGTTGTTGACCATCACCCAGTAGGCGTTGATCTGGCCGTCCTTGAGCATGCGGTTCTGCAGCACCGCGTGCGCGCCCACCTTGTCCGGAATCGTGCCCTCGGGCAATTGCCACAGCTCCTCGGCGTGGGCGCGGTGCTTGGGGTTGGTGACCACCAGGTCGGCCGGCAGGCGATGCGAGAACGTGCCGACCTCGCGCGCGGTGCCGCAGGCCGAGGGCTGGCCCGTCAGCGAGAACGGGCTGTTGCCCGGCGTGGAGATCTTGCCGGTCAGCAGGTGGATGTTGTAGACCATGTTGTTGGCCCACACGCCACGGGTGTGCTGGTTGAAGCCCATGGTCCAGAAGGACGTCACGCGCACCTTGGGATCGGCGTATAGCTCGGCCAGGTCCTGCAGCTGCTTTTTCGGCACGCCGGACAGCTTGGACGTGTATTCCAGATCGTACTTGGCGACGAAGCGGGCGAAGTCGTCGAAGGTGATGGGCTTGGAGCCGCCCGCGTCGCCGGCGTTCCTGGCCGCCTTCTGCAGCGGATGATCGGGCCGCAGGCCGTAGCCGATGTCGGTGTTGCCCTCGCGGAAGACCGTGTGCTTGTCGACGAATTCGCGGTTGACCCGCTTGGTCTGGATGATGTGGTTGGCGATGTAGTTCAGGATCGCCAGGTCGGTCTGCGGCGTGAACGTCAGCGTCAGGTCCGCCAGTTCATAGGACCGGTGCTCGAACGTGGACAGCACCGCCACCTTGGTTCCGGGCGCGGACAGACGGCGGTCGGTCACGCGGGTCCACAGGATGGGATGCATCTCGGCCATGTTCGAACCCCACAGCACGAAGGCGTCGGCGTTCTCGATGTCGTCATAGCAGCCCATGGGCTCGTCGGCGCCGAAGGTGCGCATGAAGCCCACCGCCGCCGAAGCCATGCAGTGGCGCGCGTTCGGATCCAGGTTGTTCGAGCGAAAGCCCGCCTTCATCAGCTTGAGCGCGGCGTAGCCTTCCCAGATGGTCCATTGGCCCGAGCCGAACATGCCTACGGCCGTCGGGCCCTTGTCCTTGAGCACCCGCTTGAACTGTTCGGCCATCACGTCGAAGGCCTGGTCCCAGGACACCGGCGCGAATTCGCCGTCCTTGGCGTACTTGCCGTCCTTCATGCGCAGCAGTGGCGTGGTGAGCCGGTCCTTGCCGTACATGATCTTGGACAGGAAGTAGCCCTTGACGCAGTTCAGGCCCTTGTTGACCTCGGCGTTGAAATCGCCATGCGTGGCCACGACCTGGTTGTCTTTCACGGCCACGTTGACCCCGCAGCCGGTGCCGCAGAACCTGCAGGGCGCCTTGGACCACTTCAGCTTGGCCGCCTCGGACTCGGTCACGATGTTCTGCGCGTAGCCGACGATGGGAATGCCGGCCACGGTGGCGGCCGCGGCGGCGGCGGACTGCTTGATGAAATCCCTACGGGCCATTGCCATCGTCGATCTCCTCGTTCATCGCGTCCAGCGTGTCGGCGTGCTGATAGACCAGCGCCGACGCCAGCACGCCGTCCAGGCGCTGGATCGTGGAGATCTGCGCCATCATGTCGTCGGTGGAGGGAGCTTCCAGGGTGACCACCAGCTTGCCGGTGTCGGAGGCGCCATGGATGTCCGCGCCGGGAAGGGCGAGGATCGCGCGGCGCACCTCGTCCAGCCGGCGCGGCGCGGCGTGCACCACCAGGCTGGCGATATGCAGTTCAGGGGAAGGGGAGCCGGGCCGTTCGGCCCTGCTACAGGAGGCGGCAGGCTCCATCAGCTGCCCGGGGGACCGGCGAAGAGCTGGTAGAACCAGACGATGAAACCATAGCCCGCGACGATCAGCACCGACAGGACGGGCGCCATGACCGCGGTCAGGAACAGGAAACTTCGCAACTCCTGGGGCTTGGTATAGCCGTCAGACTCGTTTGACACACACCACCTCACCATTGCAGTCGGGGTATTGCGTTGAACGTGCGGATGTCGAAGTTTTTAGCAGAAGCCCTTTCAGGCCGTCAATGTTGCGGCACGGCGAAACCGCGATCCGGCCTCGCCGCGCCGGCGCTTGATCAGGCGATGGCGCCGTAGATCCGGCGCGCGTCGGCCGCGTTGGCCAGCGGACGGCCCAGGGCGCGCGCGCCTTCGGCCGCCTGCCGCACCAGCGCGGCGTTGTCCGGCGCGATGGCGCCGTCGCGCAGCTTCAGGTTGTTCTCGAAGCCTACGCGCATGTGGCCGCCGAAAGCCGCCGCGGTCGTGACGCAGGCGTTCTCCTCTGGTCCGAAAGCGCAGACGGCCCAGGGCAGCGCATGGTCGCTGGCGGCCAGGAAGGGCAGCAGATCGTGGGCGGACGAGGTCTGCCCCGCGCTGTAGCGGCCCAGCACGAACAGCACCGACCAGGCGCCGGCCGGCGCCAGTCCGCGTTGGCGCAGCGCCTGCCAGCGGCGCACGTCGGCCTCGTCGTACAGGATGATCTGGGTCAGCACGCGGCGCTCGGCCAGCCATGCCAGGAAGGCCGCCAGCTCGCTTTCCGGGATCTCGGGCACGGCGATCTCGCGCAGGCCGACGGAGACGGCCTCGGGCGCCAGTTCGCGCACCATCGCCATTTGCTCGGCGGCGCGGTAGACGCCGGCGGCCTCGCTGGTCACCTGCACCAGCAGCTCGTCGCCCACCGCCTTGCGCACGGCGGCCAGCGCGTCGCGATAGGCCTGGGCGTCCAGCAGGTGGCGTCCGTCCGGGCGGCGCACGTGCATGTGCATCATGGCCGCGCCGGCGTCCAGGCAGGCGCGCGCCTCGCGGCCCAGCGCCTCGGCCGTCAGCGGCACGGCGGGATGGTCGGCGGCCTGCTTGTAGGCGCCGTTGGGCGCCACGGTGATGATGACGGGGGATTCGGCCAGCGGCAGGCGCGGCGCCTGCGGCCTGGGATCGGCGGCGTGGGTCATGGCTGGATCTCCGGCAGTTCGGGCGCGATCAGGTCCAGGCCGGCGCGCAGCAGCCGGTCGTAGCGCGCGCGCTCGGCGGCGATGGTCTCGGGCGTCCAGGCGTAGAAGCCTTCGCCGGTCTTCATGCCGTGGCGGCCATCGGCGGCGCGCTCGGCCAGGCAGCGCGCGGGGCGGTCCGCGTTGCAGAACGTGGGGTACATGGTGGCGCCGGCGGCCGCGTGCACTTCGATACCGGCATGGTCGCGCTGCATGACCGGGCCGGCCGCCAGGAAGCGGAAGCCGAAGCCGAAGCGCACCGCCGCGTCCACGTCCTCGGGCGAGGCGATGCCGCGATCGATCAGGTCGAAGGCCTCGCGCGACAGCGCGTGCTGCAGGCGGTTGGCCAGGAAGCCCGGCAGGTCCTGCCGCACCTTCACCGGCACGCTGCCGCAGCGCTTCATGAAGGCGATCAGCGCGTCGGCGCGGGCTTCGTCGCTGGTGTCGGCCATCACCACTTCCACCAGCGGCACCAGGTGCGCCGGCATGAAGAAGTGCAGGCCCAGCATGCGCTCGCGCGTGTCCAGTCCCTGGCCGATGGCACTGATCGGGAAGCTGGAGCTGTTGCTGGCCAGGATGGCGTCGGGGCGCGCGCGGCGCGCCAGGTCGGCGAACAGGGCCTGCTTGATGTCGAGCCGTTCGGGGATGCACTCGATCACCAGGTCGACGCTGGCCCAGTCCACCTGGTCCAGGCTGGCCGCCACGGCCAGGCGCGGCAGGTTGGCCTCGCGGCCGATCTGGGCCAGGTTCTCGCCGACCCGTTGCGGCAGCGCGGCGGCGCGGTCCGGGTTGGATTCGATCACTGTCGTGCGGCACGACGCGCGTGTCAGCACCACGGCCACGTCGGCCCCCATGGTGCCGCCGCCCACCACCACCGCATGCGCCGCGCCCGGATTGGGCAGCGCCTTGGCGTCTGTCTGCATGGTTTGCTCCTGGTCTGTCCTGGCGCCGTTTGCGCCACTGCGATGGGGGCCGAGTGTAGAGAAGCTTGTTTGATTGATGAATCAGATTTTTTGGATAGAATGATCTTTATATTCGATCAATGGGCTGGGCGAGGGCGGACATGCAGATCAACCTGTCGATGCGCGACATCGACACCACGCTGGTGCTGGGGCGCACGCTGAACTTCCGGCAGGCGGCAGCGCAGCTGCACCTGTCGCAGTCGGCGCTGTCGACCCAGGTGCAGCGCATCGAGGACGCGCTGGGCGTGCGCCTGTTCGACCGCACCACGCGCACCGTGCGCCTGACGGCGGCGGGCGAGGTCTTCATGCAGCAGGCCGCCTCGCTGCAGGCGGCGTTCCGCGACGCCATCGCCGCCGTCAGCGGCATCGCCAGCGTGGAGCAGGGGCAGGTGTCGGTGGCGGCGCTGCCGTCGCTGGCCGCGCGCCTGCTGCCGCGCGTGCTGATGGCGTATCGCCAGGCCCATCCGCAGGTGGCGTTGAAAGTGCGCGACACGCTGTCCGGCCCGGCCTTTGACCTGGTGCGCGCCGGCGAGGTGGACTTCGCGCTGACGGCGGCCGACCCGCAGCAGGCCGACCTGCACTACGTGCCGCTGATGTCCGACAGCTTCCTGCTGCTGATCCCCGAGGCGCATCCGCTGGCCAAGGCGCGCGGCCCGCTGCGCTGGGCCGACACGGCCGGCGCCGAGCACGTGTCCATGGTGCATCCGAGCAGCGTGCGCCAGTACACCGAATGGGCTTTCCTGCAGAACCGCATCCGCTTCACGCCAGCTTTCGAGGCCGAGCACCTGACCACCATCGTTTCCATGGTGGAGTGCGGTTTCGGCGTGGCGGCGTTGCCCGAGATCGCGGCCGGCGCGGTGGCGCAGAACGGCATCGTGCAGCGTCCGCTGATCGGGCCGGTGGCCGAGCGCTCGATCGGGCTGGTCACCTCGCGCAGCCGCAGCCTGTCGCCGGCGGCGATGGCGCTGGTGCAGGTCCTGAAGGAATATCTGGCGAAGCAGGCGCGCTAGGCTTCTCTTGCCCTGCGCGGGCAGGCGTTGATCTGGCACAAGCGTCCGGCTCGCGGCGCTCGACAGGCGATGGCCGGTGGTATTATCCTCAGTGCACTAACTAAATTGGAGCTGCCTCAACGTGCCGGATGTACAGAAAAAGACGACGTCCCAGAAGCGCGTCGCAACTCAGAAGACAGACAGCAAGATTTTCGATCCGGCCAAACAGGTGCTGTGGTCGCGCCCCGGCTATCTGGTGCGACGCCTGAACCAGATCCACTACGCCATGTTCTACGAGGAATGCAAGACGCAGAACGTGACGCCGGTGCAATACGGCGTGCTGACCGCGCTGTCGCTCAGCCCCTGGCTGGACCAGACCGCCATCGGCATGGAGCTGGGACTGGACCGCACCACCACGGCTGACGTGGTCAAGCGCCTGCAGGAACGCGGCCTGGTGGAGCGGCGCACCAATCCCAACGACAAGCGTTCGCGCCAGGCGGTCATCACCCAGGAAGGGCTGCGCATCATGGGGTTGCTGCAGGAAGGCATGGCGCGCGCCCAGCAGCGCCTGCTGGAGCCGCTGTCCACGCGCAACCAGGAAATCTTCATGAAGCTGCTGTCCACCCTGGTGGAGGCCAACAATCAGTACAGCCGCACCACGCTCAAGCCCATGTAGGCCGGGCCCGCGCGGGGCAGGGGCCGGCAGCCCTGCTCAGCCCTGGCGCGCGCTGGCTTGCGAGGGCTTGTAGGCGGCTTCGGCGCCGCCCAGCGTGTTGCGGACCCAGATCAGTTCGGCGGCGATCGCCACCGCGATCTCGGCCGGCGTCTTGCTCGCGATGCGCAGGCCCACCGGGCCATGCAGGCGTTCGATCTGGCTCTCGTCCAGGTCGAACAGCCGCAGCCGCTCGCGGCGCTTTTGCTGGTTGGCGCGCGACCCCAGCGCGCCCACGTAGAACGCGGGGGATTTCAGCGCTTCCAGCAGGGCCATGTCGTCGAGCTTGGGGTCATGGGTGACGGCCACGATGGCGGTGCGTTCGTCCGTGCCGATCTCCAGCACCGCGTCGTCGGGCATGCGGGTGAGCAGGGTCGCCTGGGACGAGTTCCAGTCGCCGTGGAACTCCTCGCGCGGGTCGCATACCGTGACGTGGAAATCGAGCGTGGCGGCCACGCTGGCGAGCACCTGGGCGGTCTGGTTGGCGCCGATGATCAGCAGCCGCCAGCGCGGCCCGTACACGCTGCGAAAGATGCGTCCGTCGAAATCCGGGCCGTCGGCCGGACCGGCGGGCGACACCGAGCTGGCGCCATCGTGCAGGTCCACCGTGCGCTGGATCAGGCGATGGCCGCGAATCGATTCCAGCACGAGATCCAGCCATTGCGTATCGCGCAGCGGTTCGCTGATCAGGCGCAGCGTGCCGCCGCAAGGCAGGCCGAAGCGCGCGGCCTCGTCGCGGGTGACGCCGTAGGTCAGGCGGGCGGGGGCGTCCGCGAGCGCGCCTTCGCGAGCGCGGCGCATCAGGTCGTCCTCGATACAGCCGCCGGACACCGAGCCGACCATGCGGCCGTCGTCGCGCAAGGCCAGCATGGCGCCCGCCTGGCGGGGCGCCGAGCCCCAGGTCTGCACTACCGTCACCAGGTGCGCGCGGCGGCCAGCGGCCACCCAGTCGCGGGCATGTTGCAATACGTCCAGATCCAGAGCGTTCATCGGCTTCTCGCAGGCAAGGGCCGTGGCGCTGCCCCGGCTTATATTCACTATACTGATGATCATGTCGAATGTCCCTAGTGTCTACCCCTACCTGGCGTCCCCAAGTGCCGGCATCCTGCTGGCGGCGGGGCAGGGCTCGCGCTACGCCGCGCAGCGGCCGGGCGCCGACAAGCTGCTGGCATCCTTGCCACAGGGCCCGTGCGTGGCCGTGGCCAGCGCGCGCCGGCTTCGGGCGGCCGTGGACAGCGTCGTCGCCGTGGTGCGCCCGGGCAACGCGGCGCTGGCGGCGCTGCTACGGGCGGAAGATTGCCGGGTGATCGAGGCGGATCCGGCGGGCGAGGGCATGGGGACCAGCCTGGCGACGGCGGCGCGGCATTTGCTGGCCCTGCCCGGCACGCCGCGCGCGGTGCTGGTGGCGCTGGCGGACATGCCCTGGATTCGCCACGCCAGCATGGCGGGCGTGCTGGATGCGCTGCAACATGCGCCGATGGCGGCGCCGTCGCATCGGGGACAGCGCGGCCATCCCGTGGGATTCCGCGCGGACCTGCTGCCTCGGCTGGCGCTGTTGAGCGCGGACGAGGGCGCGCGGCGATTGCTCGGACAACCGGGTCTGCGCCTGGTCGAGGTGGAGGATCCAGGCGTGTTGCTCGATATCGACACGCCCGCCGACCTGGACAGGGCAGGCTGAGCGCCGCCCGCCCGCGAGGCCGCCGTGGCGGCCATTTTTTCGGGCTCCGGGATTTCCCCTATTTGTCAGTACGCTGACTATAAAATCAGTATACTGACCTAAATCCGGAAGCCGTCGCGGCGCTTTTCCCTATGAGAAGGCAGTTGCGCGTGATTCCGGTTTTTCCGGATTAATAGTCAGTGTGCTGATAAATAATGCTGACGCGCCGTGGCCGGGCAGGACCCGGGCCACCAAACTGGGAGCAGGGGAATGAGCAAAGTACGCAAGATCGCGTTCGAGGAACACTACACCGCGGTCGGATTCAAAGACTATTCAAAGAGCTTCGCGCAGCACATCGATCCAACGGTGCTGGCCGACCTGGCCGCGCGGCTGGTGGACTTCGACGAAGTCCGGCTGGGCGAGATGGACCGGGGCGGCATCGACTACGTCATCCTGTCGCAGACCGGGCCGGGCGTGCAGGCCGAGCCCGACGCCGCCGTGGCGTTGCGCCGCGCCCGCGAGAACAACGATTTCCTGGTCCAGCAGGTGGCCCGCCACCCGACGCGCTATGGCGCCTTCGCCACCATACCCATGCACGATCCCCGGGTCGCCGCCGCCGAACTGGAACGCTGCGTCAGGCAGCTGGGCTTCAAGGGCGCGCTGATCAACGGCCACACCAACGGCGTGTACTACGACGGGCGCGCCTATGACACGTTCTGGGAAAAGGTGCAGGAGCTGGATGTGCCCGTTTACCTGCATCCGTCCGATCCCCATGTGGTTCCGCAGGCGTACTCCGGCCACCCTGAGCTGGTCGGCGCGTGCTGGGGCTGGGGCGTCGAGACCGCCACCCACGCGCTGCGCCTGCTGTTCGGCGGCGTGTTCGACCGCTATCCCGGCGTCAAGCTGATACTCGGGCACATGGGCGAGGGCCTGCCATTCCTGCGCTGGCGCTTCGACAGCCGTTTCGCGGTGTACTCGCACGGCATCAAGCTGGAGCGCGCGCCCTCGGCCTACCTGGGCAGCAACATCGTCATCACCACGTCGGGCGTCTGTTCGCCGCCGACCTTGACCGCCGCCATCGCCGAAATGGGGCGCGAGGCGGTGATGTTCTCGGTGGACTATCCCTACGAGTCGACCGCGCTCGCCGTCGAGTTCATCGAGCAGACGCCGATGGATGAGGCGACCCGCGCACTGATCTGCCACGGCAACGCGCGGCGCCTGTTCAAACTCTGAATCCAGCGTGCGAGACTGACATGAGCAATTTCCTGTACGGCGGCAATGTCCACGCCAACGGCATCCGCCAGCACTATCTGCGCTACGGCGGCGCGCGCGGCGCGGGGCGCGATCCGGTCATCATCGTGCCGGGCATCACCAGTCCGGCGATCACCTGGGGCTTCGTGGGCGAGCGCTTCGGCGAGTCCTTCGATACCTACATCCTGGATGTGCGCGGCCGGGGCTTGTCCGAGGCCGGCGCGGCGCTGAACTATGGCCTGGACGCGCAGGCCGCCGACGTGCTGGCGTTCGCGCAGACGCTGGGCCTGGAGCAATACAGCGTGGTCGGCCATTCCATGGGCGGCCGCATCGGCGTGCGCGCCGGGCGGAGCAAGCCGGCCGGCCTGCGGCGCCTCGTCCTGGCCGACCCGCCGGTGTCGGGCCCCGGCCGCCGGCCGTATCCGGCCAAGCTGCCCTGGTACGTGGACTCCATGGCGCAGGCGCGCCAGGGCATGGACGCCGAAGCCATGCGCGCGTTCTGCCCCAGCTGGACCGATGCGCAGCGCCAGCTGCGCGCCGAGTGGCTGCATACCTGCGACGAGCGCGCCGTCATCCAGAGCTTCGATGACTTCCATAACGACGACATCCATGCGGACCTGCCACTGCTGGACGCGGCGGTCCTGCTGATCACGGCGGAACGCGGCGACGTGGTGCTGGACGCCGACGTGGAAGAGATCCAGCGGCTGGCGCCAGGCACTCGGCATCACCGGGTGCCCGCCGCCGGCCACATGATTCCGTGGGACAACGAGGAAGGCTTCTACGCGGCCTTCGGCGACTTCCTGGGCGCGCCGCTGGCGCGCGCCTGAGACGCAGATCGTCAAGCAAGGAGGGCATCATGCCTATCAGCGACTATGAAATGGTGAAGGCCTGGCAGCAGGTGCTGACCCTGTCCAGGCTGCAGGCGGGGCAGACGGTCACGGTGCTGACCAGCGCGGCCACCCATCCGCAAACGCTGGCCACGGCGCTGATCGCGACGCAGGCCATGGGCGCCGTGGTCAACCGGCTGGACCTGCCGCCCGTCAATGGCGAGCGCGCGTTGAGCCGGGACGCGCTGGCCTATCTGGGCACGACTCCGCTGACCGGCAACAAGGCCGCGATCGCGGCCTTGAAGGAAAGCGATCTGGTGCTGGACCTGATGACGTTGCTGTTCTCGCCGGAACAGCACGAGATCCTGGCCTCGGGAACCAAGATCCTGCTGGCGGTGGAGCCGCCGGAGGTGCTGGCGCGGCTGGTGCCGACCGAGGCCGACCGCGCCCGGGTCAAGGCGGCCGCCGCGCGCATCGGCGCCGCGCGCGAGATGAGCGTCGTCTCGGAGGCGGGCACGGACCTGCGTTGCCCGCTGGGCGAATTCCCGGCCATCAGCGAATACGGTTTCGTCGATGAACCCGGGCGCTGGGACCACTGGCCCAGCGGCTTCGTGCTGACCTGGCCGAACGAGGGTGGCGCGCGGGGCAAGATCGTGATCGATGTGGGCGACATCCTGCTGCCGCAGAAACTCTATGTGCGCTCGGCCATCGAGCTGACCGTCGAGAACGGCTACGCCACGCGCATCGACGGCGGCGTGGACGCGGAACTGCTGCGCGAGTACGTGGCGTCGTTCAAGGATCCGGAAGCCTACGCGATTTCGCACATCGGCTGGGGTCTGCAGCCGCGCGCGCACTGGACCACGCTGGGCCTGTACGACCGCGAAGCCACCATCGGCATGGACGCGCGGGCCTACGAGGGCAATTTCCTGTTCTCGCTGGGACCGAACAACGAAGCCGGCGGCAGCCGCTGCACCACCTGCCACATCGACATCCCGCTGCGCGGCTGCACCGTGCGGCTGGACGGAGAGGACGTGGTGCGCCAGGGCCGGGTGCTGGATGGCGCCGGCCCGAGGGACTAGTCCAGGGCTCAATCCATGACCGCTACAGGAATTCCGCACATGAATGACGATATCTCCGCCTATGAACGGCAAGGCTTCGGCGCGGCCATGGCGCCCAAGGCGCCATACGGTCTGCTGATCGTGGATCTGGTCAATGGCTTCGCCGATCCGGCGGTGTTCGGCGGCGGCAATATCCCCGAGGCCATCGCGCGGACGGTGGGCCTGCTGGCGCACGCGCGCCAGCAGGGCTGGCCGGTGGCCCACAGCCGCATCGTGTTCGCCGACGACGACGCAGACCACAACATCTTCACGCTCAAGGTGCCGGGCATGCTGACCTTGAAGGAAGCGGACCACAACAGCGCCATCGTGCCGCAGCTCGCGCCCGCTTCCGGGGAGCTGGTGGTGCGCAAGACGGTGCCTTCCGCGTTCTTCGGCACCAGCCTGGCCGCCTGGCTGTCACAGCGCGGGGTGCAGACGCTGCTGGTCGCCGGCGCGGTCACCAGCGGCTGCGTGCGGGCCAGCGTGGTGGACGCCATGCAGTACGGCTTTCGCCCGCTGGTGGTGTCGGACTGCGTGGGCGACCGCGCCATCGGCCCGCACGAGGCCAATCTCTTCGACATGCGGCAGAAGTACGCCACCGTGCTGACGCGGGACGAAGCCTTGCGGGCGACGCGGGCCTAGTCGGTTCGCGGTGAGAAAAAAGGGTTGCGCCGCGAGGCGCAATCCTTTTTACTTGCCGGGGCGGGACGGGCCTAGACGGGATAGACCAGGTCGTTGGCGAGGATGGTGGTGTCATACACCACCTGGCGTTCCTTCAGCTTGAGCACGCCGTCCTGCCGGGTGTAGCGGTCGTAGTAGGCGCCGGCCAGGTGCAGCGTGGTGGGGCCTTCCACCAGCGTCTGCATCAGCAGGAACGCGGCCTGCGCCTGGATCTCGCCGTCGGCGGATTCGCTGATGACGCGGGTATTGCTGACCATGTGCAGCATGTAGCGCGGGGCGAACATCTGGGTGCGGGAAATGGCCACGGCCCGGTCATGCATCATGGCGCGGCCCTCGGAATAGACCAGGCCGACCGGCAAGCCCAGGTCGGCGTTCTCGCGCGCGGTGACGCGGTACAGACCGTCCTCGGTGAAGAAATCCGGCCAGGATTCGACCTGGCCCGCGTCCAGGGCGGCGCAGTAGTCGGCGTGGAATTCCTCGATCTCCAGACGCAACGCGATGGCGCGGGCGGGATCGATCTGTCGGGGGGAAAATTCGAATCGGGTTCTCATGTCTTGGTGTTCCTGCCTCAGAAGCCCATCACGCCGCGGTAGTAGCTGTACATGGAGCGGATGGCGGCTTCCGAGATCAGCGTGTTGGACGTGCCCTGCTTGCCGGATTCCAGCTTGAGCACGTTGACGTCGGTGCTGGCGCGGCGCACGCCTTCCTGCACGAACTTCATGGCCTCGTTGTCCTCCAGGCCGAGGAATCCCGCCGGGCCCATCAGGTTGCCCTGGCGCAGGCGATGGCGTTCCATCTCGGGCGTGTCGTCCTCGTAGCCGAACATGGTCCATTGCATGATCATGCTGTCGGGCCCGTTGGGCACGATCTGGCGCACGCCCAGCGTGTTCATCTCGCGTTGCACGATCAGGTTGGGCCAGATGGTCTGCATGGTGACGGACCAGGGCGAATCGAACTCCTTGACGAATTCGAGGAAGCGGTCGTCCTGCAGATGCAGGCCATCATGGAACGAGCGCATTTCCTTCTTGTTCTCTTCGCTGACGCTGGCGTATTTGTCCTCGCTCTTGGCCGAGGCCATGGTGCCGTGGCGGCCATGCACCGTGTCGACCAGCATGGCGGACTTGTTGCCCGCCACCAGCAGGCCGAACACCACCAGGAACGAATGCAGCAAGGTGGCGTGGTAGGGATCCTTCAGGTTCTCGTGATACATCTTCCAGTTGCAGGGCAGCTCATTGCGGTAGTAGCCGTGGATCTTGAGCTTCTTGCCGGGGAAGACGGTGTCGAAATCGGCCAGAATAGTGGGCGTCAGGTATTCCTCCAGGGCCTCGACCTCGTCGCTGTAGGACGCGAAGATCACGCCGTTGCGGGTGGCGACGCGTAACTTGCGCAGGCCGTGTTCCTCGTTCTTGAAGTCCTTGGGCATGCCGCCCTCGCGGTTCACGCCGCGCTTGAACGGGATGCCTTGCAGATTGCCTTTCAGGTCGTAGGACCACTGGTGGTAGGGGCAGACGAATTCCTTGGCGTTGCCCTGGCTGTTGCGGCAGAACTCCGCGCCACGGTGGGCGCAGCGGTTCTCGAAGACATTGACCGAGCCGTCTTCGGCGCGCGAGACCACCACCGGGGTCGGTCCGACATAGGACCGCTTGTAGTCGCCCGGGTTGGGCAGCTCGGCTTCCAGGGCCACGTAGTTCCAGGTCTTGCCGTGGAATATCTTCTCGATTTCCTGGTCATAGACGGCGCGGCTGGTGTAGACCCAGTCCGGGATGTAATGCAGCGCGTCCTGCGGCCAGACACAGTCGGCCAGCGCGGTGTTCTTGGACGCCATCGTGAGGCCGATGACGGTTTGTGATTGATACATGACTAGCTCCTGTCGATACGGGGCGGCAATCGGTTTCAGGTCGTGGCGGCGCGCTGCTGGCATGCCTTCACCAGCGGCTTGAGCGCCACGGTTTCGTCGGCATAGCGCTGCGGGTCGATGGCGATGGCTTGCTCGAACAGCACGCGCAGCTGGCGCAGGTCGCCGCCGGCGTTGATGGCGATGGCGTGCACCGGCACGCCGTCGCGGTGGCCGAGCCAGATGAATCGAGGCGTTTCGGCCCGCGCTTGCGGCACGCCGCGGCAGGCATAGACCAGGCCGGGCTGGGGCAGGCCCAGCATCTGCACGTTGCAGCCATACTGATCCGTCCAGAACCAGGGATAGGGTTCGGCGGGAGCGGGCTGGCCCAGCATGCCCGCGGCGGCGGCGCGCGCCTGTTCATTGGCGTTCTGCCAGGATTCCAGCCGCAGCGCCATGCCGAGGCGGGAGCGATGCTGGCTGGCGCAATCGCCGGCGGCGTACAGATGGGGATCGCTGCTGCGGCAGGCGGCATTCACCGCGATGCCGCCGTTGGCGGGGTCCAGCGCCAGGCCGGCCTGGACTGCCAGCGATACCTCGGGCGTCAGGCCGATGGCCACCACCACGATGTCGGCCGCCACGGTGGCGGCATCCTGCAAGGTGATGAGAAAGCGCGCCTGGCGCCGGACGGCGGCGTCCGCTTGCGGCTGGCGGTCGCAGCCGGCAATGCGCGCGCCCAGGCGCAGGTCCACGCCGGCGTGGCGGGCGCGTTCGGCCAGCCAGTCCGACAATGCCTCGGGCAGCACGCGCTCCAGCAGGCGCGGCGCGCTTTCCAGGACGGTGACTTCGGCCCCCAGCGCACGCGCGGTGGACGCCACTTCCAGGCCCAGGAAGCCGCCGCCGATGACGGCGACGCGTGTCTGGGGCGCGAGGCCCGCGCGCAGCGCGGCGGCGTCGTCCAGCGTGCGGATGTAATGCACGCCGGGCGTGCCGCGCGGCAGGCCGGGCAGTTCGCGCGCCCGCCCGCCGGTCGCCAGCAGGCAGCGGCTGTAGGGCAGATCGCGGCCGTCGGCCAGTCGGGCAATGCGGCGGCCGGCGTCGATGCGCACGACCTCGGTGCCGGTCAGCAGCGTGATGCGCTGGCGTTCGTAGAAGTCGTCGGGATGCACCGGGGTCCGGCCGCTTGCGTTGGCCGTCTGCAGCGCATCCTTGGACAGCGGCGGGCGTTCATAGGGCGCGTGCGCTTCCTGGCCGACCAGCGTGATGGCGCCTTCGTGGCCCAGCTCGCGCAGCGTCGCCGCCGCCACCGCGCCGGCCTGGCCGGCGCCGATGATGAGGATCGTATCCGCGTCGGCCATGGTCAGCCCTGCAGATCGGCGTAGATGTCCTGGCCTTCGACCTTGACGGGGTAGACGCGGATGCCGGTGGTGGCGGGCGCGCACATGGCCTTGCCGGTGCGGATGTCGAAGCGGGCCTGGTGCAGCGGGCATTCGATGCAGCCGTCTTCGAGGTAGCCGTCGGACAGCAGCGCGTAGGCGTGCGTACAGACGTTGTCGGAGGCATAGAACTCGCCCTCGCTGCGATACAGCGCAAGCTGCTTGTCGCCGGCCGCGACGGGGATCACCTCGTCGTCGTCGGTCAGTTGGTCGGTGGAGGCGATGCGGATCCAGTTCATATCAACTCGCTAGTCAGTATGCTGAGTAATTGTCGTCAGTGTACTGGTTAAAAAATCAAGCCAGGAGCTAGGGATTTCCCCGACTTTCAGGCAGCAGCGGTACGGCGTCGCGGGAGCGTTGTGGTGGTGGCTTGCCGCCTGCGTCTTTGGGTGCCCGCTATATGAAAGGAGTACCCGCAAATTGCCTGGAAGACGCTGCCGAAATTTCGGCGGAATCGGTGAAAACCCAGGCGTTTCGCGGCTGACAGCAGTGGGGGTTTACCTTGTTGACACTCAAAATTACTGTCAGTATGCTGACCAAAAATTCAGTGTGCTAACGTTTTTTTGGTTGCGCGAGCGCGGCGTTGGCACGAGTAGAAACGGGTCCAAGGGGACTCAATCGAACCAGATCGGGAGCAATCAATGCAACGACGCCGTTTCCTCGCACAAGCCGCCGGCGCAGCCGGCGCCGGCCTTGCCGCCGTGGGCATGCCAGCCGTCGCGCAATCCGCGCCGGCGGTGCGCTGGCGCATGTCCACCAGCTGGCCCAAGAGCCTGGACACCATCTACGGTTCGGCCGAAGACTTCTGCAAGCGCGTGGCGCAGCTGACCGAAGGCAAGTTCGAGATCCGCGCCTTTCCGGGTGGCGAGCTGGTGCCGGCGGCGCAGAACATGGATGCGGTCAGCAATGGCACGGTCGAATGCAATCACGTGCTGAGCACCGCCTACATCGGCAAGAACACGGCGCTGACCTTCGACACCGGCCTGTCCTTCGGCCTGAGCGCCCGCCAGCACAACGCCTGGATCCACTACGGCGGCGGCATGGCGATGCTGCGCGCGCTCTATAAGAAGTACAACATCGTCAATCACGTCTGTGGCAACGTGGGCGTGCAGATGGGCGGCTGGTACCGCAAGGAAATCAAGTCGGTCGCCGACCTGAAGGGCCTGAACATGCGCATCGGCGGCATCGGCGGCATGGTGCTGTCCAAGCTGGGCGCGGTGCCGCAACAGATTCCTCCGGGCGATATCTACCCGGCGCTGGAGAAAGGCACCATCGACGCGGCCGAATGGATCGGGCCCTACGACGACGAGAAGCTGGGCTTCAACAAGGTGGCGCCTTACTACTATTCACCGGGCTGGTTCGAGGGCAGCGCGTCCATCACCAGCATGGTGCACGACAAGGCCTGGGAGGCCCTGCCGCCGGCCTATCAGGCCGCGTTCGAGGCCGCGGCGGGCGAACAGACCATGCGCATGCTGGCCCACTACGACGCGCGCAATCCGCTGGCACTGCGCAAGCTGATCGCCGGCGGCGCCAAGGTCAGCTTCTTTCCCAAGGAAGTGATGGACGCGGCGTACAACGCCTCGCAGGAACTGTGGGCCGAGCTCTCTGCGAAGAATCCGGATTTCGCGGCGATCTTCCCCGACTGGAAGAAATTCCAGGCCGAGCAGGCGGGCTGGTTCCGGGTGGCCGAAAGCCCGCTGGACAACTACACCTTCGCCGCCGTGGCGAAGGCCCAGGCCAAGTGAGCCACGCCGGACAGAGGGGAGTCATGACGACAGCAGACGCCGATACGCACGGCCGGCCGGGCAAGCCGCAGGGGGTGGGCGCGCGGGTTCCGCGCAAGGAGGACGCGCGCCACCTGCATGGCAAGGGCAACTTCGTGGCTGACATGGCCATGCCCGGACTGAGCGAGGTCGCTTTCCTGCGCAGCCCGCTGGCGCATGCGCGCATCGCCTCGGTGCGCGTGGCCAGCCAGATCGCCGACAAGGCGTTCGTGCGCCAGGCGATGGCGGACGCGCGCGACATCGTGGCGGACTCGACGCTGCCGAGCTACCAGGTCTCGGCCCAGCCGCCGCTGGCATCGGGCAAGGTGCGGTTCGTGGGCGAACCCGTCGCCATGGTGGTCGCGCCGACCCGCGCCGAGGCCGAGGACTACGCCGAACTGATCGAGGTCGACTACGACGACCTGCCGGTGTACGCGGACGTTGCCAGCGCCCAGGCGGCGCAAGGCGATTTCGTGCACGAGCAATGGCGCGACAACGTCTTCGTCACGCTCAATGTCGACAAGCAGTTCGACGAACTGGCGGCGCAGGCGGACGTGGTGGTGCGGCGCAAGATCGACCTGGCGCGGCAATGCATGGTGCCGATGGAGGGCAAGGCGGTGCTGGCCTACTGGGACCATCAGGCTGACCAGCTGGTGGTGGTCAGCGCCACGCAGGTGCCGCACATGATCCGCAGCGTGCTGGCCCAGTGCCTGGACCTGGAACAGGGTCGGGTGCGGGTGGTGTCGCCGGACGTGGGCGGCGCCTTCGGCTACAAGTGCGTGCTGCAGCAGGAAGAACTGTGCGTGGCCTGGCTGGCCAAGACCTTCAAGCGGCCGTTCCGCTTCATCGAGGACCGCCGCGAGCACCTGACGGCGGGCGCGAACTCGCGCGAGCACCATTATGAAATGGTGGCCTACGCCGACCGTCGCGGCAAGCTGCTGGCGCTGGACGCCAGGATCACCATCGACGGCGGCGCCTATTCGGTCTGGCCGTTCACCATCGGCCTGGAGCCGGGCCAGGCCATCGGCAACCTGCCGGGGCCGTATGCGTTCAAGGGCTATCGCTGCGAGACCAAGGCGGTGGCCACCAACAAGCCGGGCTTCGTGCCGTACCGGGGCGTGGCGCGCACCGGCGTCTGTTTCGCCATGGAGCTGACGATGGACGCGATCGCCCGCGAGGTCGGACGCGAACCCTGGGAAATCCGCCAGGAGAACCTGGTGCAGGGCGAACAGATGCCCTACGTCAACGTCACCGGCAAGCACCTGGACAGCGGCGATTATCCGGCCAGCCTGCGGCAGGCCATGGACATGATCGGCGTGGACGCTATCCGCGAGCGCCAGCGGCGCGGCGAGGCCGACGGCCGCCTCATCGGCGTGGGCCTGGCCACCTATACGGAGCAGGCCGCGCACGGCACCTCGGTGTTCGCCGCCTGGGGCACGCCCGTCATTCCGGGCTTCGACCAGGCCACGGCCCGGGTCACGCCCGATGGCGGGCTGGAGCTGCGGGTCGGCGTGCATTCGCACGGGCAGGGCATGGAAACGACCTTTGCCCAGATCGCCAACGAGATCCTGGGCGTGGACGTGGCCAGCATCAAGCTGCTGCATGGCGATACCGGGCAGACGCCATTTTCCACCGGCACCTATGCCTCGCGCTCGCTGGTGATGTCGGGCGGCGCGGTGTCGCAGGCCTGCAAGCGCCTGCTGCCCAGGCTCACGCATATCGGCGCGCACCTGCTGCAGGCCGATGCCGCCAGCGTGGCCTGGAACGGCGACCGGCTGGAAGCGGGCGGCAAGTCGGTGTCGGTCAAGGATGTGGCCGACGCCTGGTACCTGCGGCCGCAGTTGCTGCCGCCCGACGTGGATCCCGCCGGACTGGAAGTCACCGTCGGCTACAAGCCCAAGGTCGACACCGGCTGTTTCACCTACGCCACCCACGCGGCGGTGGTGGCGGTGGACCCCGGCACCGGCGGGGTGGAGATCCTGGACTATGTGGTGGTGGAGGACTGCGGGACCATGATCAATCCCATGGTGGTCGAAGGCCAGACCATCGGCGGCGTGGCCCAGGGCATCGGCACCGCCTTCTACGAGGAAACGCCCTACGACGACAACGGCCAGCCGCTGGCGTCGACGCTGGCCGACTACATGCTGCCCGGCGCAACCGAGGTGCCGAACATGCGCCTGCATCACTTCGAGACGCCATCGCCGCATACCGAGTTCGGCGCCAAGGGCATGGGCGAGGGCGGCGCCATCGCGCCGCCGGCGGTGCTGTTCAACGCGGTCAACGATGCGCTGCGCCCGCTGGGCGCGGCCGAGCTGCTGCGCACGCCGCTGTCGCCGACGCGGGTGCTCGCCGCCATCGCGCAGGGCAGCCGCCAGCCCGAGCCCGCCAGCGCGGAGGTGACGGCATGAAGGCCGCCGCGTTCGAATACACGCGTCCGGGCTCGCTGCAGGAGGCTTTGCGGGCGCTGCGCGCGCACGAAGGCCGCGCCAAGCTCATGGCCGGCGGACAATCGCTGGGACCCATGCTGAACCTGCGGCTGGCGCGTCCGCCCGTCGTCATCGACATCTCCGGCCTGGCCGAACTGCGCACCGTCACGCGGCAGGACGGCGGGCTGCGCGTGGGCGCGGCCGTGACCCATGCCGAGATCGAGGATGGCGTGCACGAACTGCTGCGCGGCACGCCCTTGCAGCAGGTGGCGCCGGGCATCGCCTACCGCGCCATCCGCAATCGCGGCACGCTGGGCGGCAGCCTGGCGCATGCCGATCCGGCGGCCGACTGGGTGCTGACCATGGTCGGCCTGGGCGCGACGCTGGAGATCGCCGGCCCGGACGGGGTCCGCATGCTGCCGGCGCAGGACTACATGCAGGGCGCCTACACCACCGGGCTGCGCGAGGACGAGCTGATCGCCGCCGTGCATGTGCCAGAGGCGGGGCCGGCGGCGCGCTGGGGCTACTACAAGTTTTGCCGCAAGACCGGCGAATTCGCCGAGGCCAGCTGCGCCGCGTGGTTCGATGCCGCCTCGAAGACGGCGCGGATCGCCGTGGGCGCGCTGGACGGCGCGCCCGGATTGCTGCCCCGGCTGGCCGCGAGCATCGCGCGGCAAGGACTGGCGGGCCTGGACCCCGTCCTGCTCGCTGACGAGCTGGCCGGCGTCATGCCGGGCAAGGATGAACACCACCGCAAGCTGCACGGGACCGCGGTGACGCGCTGCCTGGCGCAGGCATTGGGTTGACGGGAATAGCCATGGTTCAGGTGACATTGGAAGTGAACGGCAAGCGCGTATCGCACGAGGCGCCCGCGCGCATGCATCTGGGGGATTTCCTGCGGGACCAGGCGCGCCTGACCGGTACCCATCTCGGCTGCGAGCACGGCGTCTGCGGCGCTTGCACGGTGCTGGTGGATGGCGCGCCGGTGCGGTCCTGTATCTCCTTCGCGGTGGCCTGCGAGGGACGGCAGGTGACCACCATCGAGGGCTACGACGCCGATCCGGTCATGCAGCGGTTGCGCGCCGCCTTCACGCGGCACCACGCCCTGCAATGCGGCTACTGCACGCCCGGCATGCTGGCGACGTCGCGCGACATCGTGCTGCGGCTGCCGCAGGCGGACGAGGGCAGGGTGCGGGTGGAACTGTCCGGCAATCTGTGCCGCTGCACCGGCTACATGGGCATCGTGGCCGCCGTGATGTCCGTGCTGGCCGAGCTGCGGGCGCAGCCGGATCCCGCCGTGGATGCGCTGCGTGCCGCCCTGGCGCAGGGGCGGGGCGCCGCGCCCGTGATCGCGCGGCAGGCGGCCTTCGCGGGATTCACGCCGGTGGCGGATAGCGCCGGGGCGGCGGCGGCCAAGCCCGCGTCCGTTCCCGCCGCCGCCACGCCGGCCGGCAGGAAGGAAGGCCGGGGCAGCCAGATCGACGGCGGTTTCACCGTGCCCTTTCCGGCGGCCGAGGTCTGGGCCTTCATGGTGGACCTGCCGGCGCTGGCCAGCTGTCTGCCCGGCGCTTCGATCGAGGAGCATGAAGGCGACCGGGTCAAGGGCAAGATCGCCATCAAGTTCGGACCCATGTCCGCCGCCTTCAACGGCGCGGCCCGCCTGGAGCGCGACGACGCCGCCATGCAGGCGGTGTTCCGTGGCGCCGGGCAGGACTCGCTCAGTCAGTCGCGCGCCAATGGCGACATCACCTACCGGCTGCAGGCGCTTTCGCCCGGCGAGACGCAGGTGCACGTGAACCTGCTGTATTCGCTGCAGGGGCCCCTGGCGCAGTTTTCGCGGTCCGGGCTGGTGCAGGACTTCGTGCGCCGCATGATCGCGGACTTCGGCAACAACGTCACCGCCCGGCTGCGGCGGCCCGCCGCCGCGGGCGAGGCGCCGGTCCAGGCCAGCTTCAATCCCACGGCCATGTTCTTCAGCGTGCTGTGGGCGCGCATCAAGCGGTGGTTCGGCCGGGGCGGCTGAGCGGGAAGCGGCGCCGGCGGCGTCCGGCGTCGACACATAACGGGGAAAATCATGTTCGCGGTAATCGCACGAAACTGGCGCAACGCCTTGTTGGGCCTGGCCGCTGTCGCGCTGAGCGCGCCCGCCTGGCCGCAGGCCCTGGAGCCCTTGCGGGTGCGGCTGGACTGGACGCCCTGGGGCGTGCACGGCGCCTTCCATCTGGCGCAGCAGAAGGGCTGGTACCGCCAGGCCGGCCTGGACGTGTCGCTGGAGGACGGCAACGGTTCGGTGACGACGGTGCAGATCGTCGGCGCCGGCGACAGCTTCGACCTGGGACACGCGGCGCTGGCCTCGGCCATGATCGCTCGTGAAAAGGGCATGCCGGTCAAGGCGGTGGCCGTGTTCGCCAGACAGAGCGACATCGGGCTGTTGGTGCCGGCCGACGCCGGCATCAGCGGGCCCGCGCAGCTGAAAGGCAAGAAGGTCGCCTATACCGCCGGTTCGCTGGAAGCGCCTTTCATCGACGCCTTCCTGGCGGCGGGCAAGCTCAAGAAAAGCGATCTGGAGCTGATCAATGTCGACGCCGCCAGCAAGGCATCCACCTATGCGGTGGGGCGGGCGGACGCGGCGTTCTCCACCATCCCGTTCTTCCTGCCGGTGGTGTCGCAGACCCGGCCGTCGAACGCAGTGCGCTTCGCCGACTTTGGCCTGAACATGCCCAGCTTCGGCCTGTTCGCCAACGAGTCCAAGCTGGCTCAGCGGCGCGACGCCATCGCGCGCTTCGCCAGCGTGAGCGCGCGGGCCTGGGAGTACATCTATGCGGGGCATCAGGACGAGGCGGTCGCCGCCATCCTGGCGCAGCGTCCGCAGTCCAGGCTGGACAGGAAGGTGCTGCGCGGCCAGATCGACGCCTTGCAGCCGTATTTCGGCCAGCCGGCGGCCGGCGCGCGCCTGGGCGCGATCGTGCCGCAGGATTGGACGCAGGCCGTCGCGACCCTGTCGACCGTGGGGCTGATCGGCGCCGACGCCCAGGCTGCTTCGTTCTACGAGCCCGGCCTGGTGCACGCGGAACGCTACGACAGCCTGGTGCAGCCATGACGCAATGGGCCGTGGCGGCGAACGGCGTGCGCAAGCGCTACCCCGGCTCGGCGGGCGTGGAGGCGCTGGCCTCGGTGTCGGTCGAGGTGCCGCGCGGGCGCTTCGTCAGCATCCTGGGACCCAGCGGCTGTGGCAAGAGCACGTTCCTGCGCTGTGTGGCCGGATTGGAGACCATTTCCGCCGGCGACCTGCGGGTCGAGGGCAAGCCGGTGCAGGGGCCGCCGGACGGCATGGGCATGGTGTTCCAGCGCGACGCGCTGCTGGAATGGCGCGACGTCCGCCGCAATATCCTGCTGCCCGTCGAATTCGCGCACAAGCCGGCGGCGGCCTACGCGGACAAGGTGAGCGCGCTGCTGGCCCTGACAGGCCTGGAAAAGTTCGCCGGCAGCTACCCGCGCGAACTGTCCGGCGGCATGCGCCAGCGGGTCGCGATCTGCCGGGCCCTGGTGGACGATCCCAGGCTGCTGCTGATGGACGAGCCCTTCGGCGCGCTGGACGCGCTGACGCGCGACCAGATGAACGTGGAGCTGCAGCGGATCTGGATGGAAACCCGCAACACGGTGCTGTTCGTCACGCACGGCATCGCCGAGGCTGTGTTCCTGGGCGACGTGGTCATGGTGTTCTCGCCGCGTCCGGGCCGCATCCTGGAAACCATAGAGATCGACCTGCCCCGGCCACGGCCGCTGGCGCTGCGCGAAACACCCCGGTTCGGCGAATACGTGCGGCACATCCGTGGCATGTTCCAGCGCATGGGCCTGATCGATGAGGGCGGCGCGGCCGCGCCGGTTCCGGAGGCCATCCGATGATCACGCTCTTGAAAGGCGCGGGCCGGCGCATGGCCGGGCTGGCGTCGGTGCTGGTCTTTCTGCTGCTGTGGGAGGCGGCCGCCCGGCTGTTCCAGGTGCGCGCCATCATGCTGCCGCTGCCGGGCCAGGTGGCGCTGGAGCTGGCGTCCGAGTGGGCCTGGTACGCCGGCCATGCCGCGTACACGCTGATGACCACGCTGGCCGGTTTCGCGCTGGCGGTGGCGTTCGGCGTGCTGACCGCCGTGATGCTGGTGGGATCGCGCTGGTTCGAGCGCTTCGTCTACCCCTTGATCGTGGCCTTGAACAGCGTGCCCAAGGTCGCCATCGCGCCCTTGTTCGTGATCTGGATGGGCACCGGCGCCGAGCCGAAGATCGCCATCGCCTTCCTAATCGCGGTGTTCGCGATGATCGTGGACACCGTCCACGGTCTGCGCTCGGTGCCGCAGGACGTGCTGGATCTGGGGCGCGTGCTGAAGGGCTCGCGCCGCGATTTCTTCTTCAAGGTGCGGCTGCCCAGCGCGCTGCCCTCGATCCTGGCCGGCATGAAGGTCTCGATCTCACTGGCCCTGGTCGGCGCCATCGTCGGCGAGTTCGTGTCCTCGCAGCGCGGCCTGGGCTACGTGATCATGAGCGCCCAGGGCACCTTCGACACGGTCCGGGTGTTCGCGGCGATCTTCGTGCTGGCGCTCATGGGCATGGCGCTGTTCTCCTTGCTGGTGTGGCTGGAGCGGCGGCTGACGCCGTGGCTGCGGCATCACCGGGAAGACGGCTGAAAGATGCAAACCCGGGGCGCTCCGGGAAGCCCGCAGGGCAGGCGCCTGATTGGAATCGATACAGGGGAAAACAGATGCAAGCACTACTCGCCTTGTCGCGCGGCATAGACGCGGTCAACCTGCGCGTGGGCCGGGCCGTGTCCTGGGTCACGCTGCTGGTGGTCCTGGTCAGCACCGGCAACGCCATCATGCGCAAGTTCTTTCACGACAGCTCCAATGCCTGGCTGGAGTTGCAGTGGTACATGTTCGGCGCCATGTTCCTGCTGACCGCGGGCTACACGCTGCTGAAGAACGACCATGTCCGGGTGGACATCATCGCCTCGAAGCTGTCGCGCCGGGCGCAGATCGGCATCGAGATCTTCGGCGTGCTGTTCTTCCTGATGCCGGCCTGCCTGCTGATCATGTATCTGTCCTGGCCGGTGTTCATGGATTCGTATCTCAGCAACGAGTATTCATCCAACTCCGGCGGGCTGATCCGCTGGCCGGTCAAGCTGCTGATTCCCGTCGGTTTCGCGCTGCTGGCGCTGGCCGGCCTGTCGCACCTGATCAAGTGCGTGGGCTTCCTGGCCGGGCGCTGCCGCGACCCGCGCGAGCGCGAGGGCGCCAAGAGCGCCGAGGAAGAACTGGCCGAGGAAATCGCCCGCGAAGCGCAGGCGCGCGAAGCCGCCGCACAGAACGAACTGAACGAGAAGGGCCGCTGACCATGGAATTCCTCATCGCCAATCTGGCGCCGATCATGTTCGCGACCCTGATCGGTTTCCTGCTGCTGGGCTTTCCGGTGGCGTTCGCGCTGGCGGCCAACGGCATATTGTTCGGCCTGGTCGGCATGGAGCTGGGCCTGCTCAACTCCTCGCTGTTCCAGGCGCTGCCTCAGCGGGTGTTCGGCATCATTTCCAACGACACGCTGCTGGCGGTGCCGTTCTTCACGCTGATGGGTCTGGTGCTGGAGCGCTCAGGCATGGCCGAGGACCTGCTGGAGACCATCGGCCAGCTCTTCGGCACGCTGCGCGGCGGCCTGGCGATCGCGGTCGTGTTCGTGGGCGCCATGCTGGCCGCCACGACCGGCGTGGTGTCGGCCTCGGTGATCTCGATGGGCCTTATCTCCCTGCCCATCATGCTGCGCTATGGCTATGACCGCCGGCTGGCCAGCGGCATCATCGCGGCTTCTGGCACGCTGTCGCAGATCATCCCGCCCTCGCTGGTGCTGATCATCCTGGCGGACCAGCTCGGCCGTTCCATCGGCGACATCTACCGCGCGGCGATGGTGCCGGGTTTCATCCTGGCGGGGCTGTATATCGTCTACATCGTCATCATGAGCCTGCTCAAGCCGGACTCGGCGCCGGCGCTGCCCGAAGAGGCGCGTCGTTTCCAGGCTCCGAATGGCGGCCGGGGCGGGCGCTCGCTGCTGGTGCTGATGGCGATCTCCGCCGTGTCGGCGTACGTCCTGGGCCTCTGGGTCGAAAACAACACCGCGCCGTTGGACGAGCGCATCGTGGTGGCGCTGCTGTTCTGGGGCGCGACCGCCTTCGTCATCGCGCTGGTCAACAAGGCGTTGGGGCTGGGGCTGCTGTCCGCCCTGGCCGAGCGCGTGACCTTCGTGATGATCCCTCCGCTGGCGCTGATCTTCCTGGTGCTGGGCACCATCTTCATCGGCGTGGCCACGCCGACCGAGGGCGGCGCCATGGGCGCGGTGGGCGCCATCCTGATGGCGGTGGCGCGCCGCCGGCTGTCGCTGGACCTGTTGCGGCAGGCCATGGACACGACCACCAAGCTGTCCTGCTTCGTGGTGTTCATCCTGGTGGGCTCCACCGTGTTCGGCCTGACCTTTCGCGCCGTCAATGGCGATCTATGGGTCGAGCATCTGCTGACGGGCCTGCCCGGCGGGCAGTGGGGCTTCCTGATCGTGGTCAGCATCCTGACCTTCGTGCTGGCCTTCTTCCTGGACTTCTTCGAGCTGGCGTTCATCATCGTGCCCTTGCTGGGGCCGGTCGCCGACAAACTGGGCATAGACCTGATCTGGTTCGGCGTGATCCTGGCCGTCAACATGCAGACGTCCTTCATGCATCCGCCGTTCGGCTTCGCGCTGTTCTACCTGCGTTCGGTGGCGCCCCGCGAACGCTACAAGGACAGGGTGACGGGCAAGATGATCGAGCCTGTCACCACCGGGCAGATCTATTGGGGTTCGGTGCCGTTCATCGTGATCCAGCTGCTCATGGTGGGCGCGGTGATGGCGTTCCCGGGCATGGTGATGCACTACAAGGGCGACGCCGCCATCGTCGATCCGAATTCCGTGTCGCTGGAAGTGGGCGGCGGCGATGGCGCCAGCGCCTATGGGACGGACGCCAGTCCGTTCAAGTAACAGGGCAGGGGCGGGCTAGTGTGCTGTCCCGTAGGTACGTCCGCATGACGAAATTCATCCATAGACGTCAGGGCTAGGCGCAAACCGCAGCGATACCCGTAGGTATCGCGAGGATTTGCAACGACGCCATGGCGGCTAGGGGTGGATTTCGTGCGGGCGTATCTGCGGGACAGCACACTAGGCGCCGAGCCGGGCCCGTTCCGACGCCAGATAGGCGTCCCGCGATGGCAGCAGGTGGTCGCGGCAGAGCGCCATCAAGGCGTCGCGGTCGCCATCGCGCAGGGCGTGGATCATGGCCCAGTGCTCCTGGCGCGCGCGTTCGCGATAGCCGGGCGATGCCAGCGAGCCGAAGCGGATGGGATGGGTGCGGCGCGCGTATTCCTCGATGGCCTGGCCCAGCACCGTGTTGTCCAGCAGGCCGAAAAGCTCGCGATGAAAGCGCTGGTTGCTGCGGAACACGCGGCGCGCGTCGCCGTCGGCGACCGCCGCATCGTGTTCGCGCTGCACGGCCACCAGCGCCGCCAGCCGCGCCTGCGGCACGGGCAGCGGGATCTGGCTGGCGGCATGCACCTCCAGCACTTGCCGCAGCGCGTACAGCTCCATGACCTCGCGCGCCGAGAAGGCGCGCACCACCGCGCCGATATTGCGCTTTTTCTCCACCGCGCCCAGCGCTTCCAGCTCGGCCAGGATCTGGCGCACCGCGTGGCGCTTGAGGCCGAAGCGCTCCATCAGCTCGTCCTCGGTCAGGCGCTGGCGCGGGTGCAGGCGTCCGAAGACGATGTCCTCTTCCAGCTCGGCCAGGGCGTCCGCGAGCGCGTCGGCGGCGGGTTCTGCGTGGTCGTCGGGGGAGATGGCGTTCATGATCGGCGGTCGGGCTGGGGGTTCGGGCGGTGACGTTCGGGCTGTGATCTAGGCGCGTGCAGCGGGTTGGCGCGGGCCGGCCGCTACGGCTTGGGCACGGTATCCCGGGTGGCGCCGGCGCGCAGGAAGTCGAAATCCACACCCTGATCGGCCTGCGTCACGGTCTGCATGAAGAGTTTGCGGTAGCCGCGCTCGGCCGTGGGACGCGTGACGGGCGCGGCCGCCATGCGGCGCGCCAGCTCGGCGTCGTCCACCAGCAGCGCGATCTCGCGACGCGCCACCGACAGGCGGATGCGGTCGCCATTCTGCACATAGGCCAGCGGCCCGCCGATGGCGGCCTCGGGCGTGACGTGCAGCACGATGGTGCCGGCCGCCGTGCCGCTCATGCGGCCGTCGGAGATGCGCACCATGTCCTTGACGCCGGCCCGCGCCAGCTTCCTGGGGATTGGCATGTAGCCGGCCTCGGGCATGCCGGGGGCGCCGGTCGGACCGATGCGCTTGAGCACCAGGATGTCCTGGGCGGTCACGTCCAGCGCGTCGTCGTCGATGCGGCGGGCCATGTCCTCGGCGTCCTCGAACACCACCGCGCGGCCTTCGTGTTCCATCAGCGCCGGGTTGGCGGCCGACTGCTTGATGATGGCGCCGCCTGGCGCCAGGTTGCCGCGCAGCACCGCCAGGCCGCCCACCGGATAGATGGGCGCGGCCGGGCTGCGGATCACGTCCTGGGGGAAGGGCGCCGGCGCGTCGTCCAGTTCCTCGCCCAGCGTGCGGCCCGAGACCGTCAGCGCGTCCAGGTGCAGCAGCGGCCGCAGCTCGCGCAGCAGCGCGGGCATGCCGCCGGCGTGGTGGAAGTCTTCCATGTAGTGCTGGCCCGAGGGCTTCAGGTCCACCAGCACCGGCGTCTCGCGGCTCATGCGGTCCAGGCCGGCCAGGTCGATGTCGATGCCCAGTCGGCCGGCGATGGCGGTCAGGTGGACGATGCCATTGGTCGAGCCGCCGATGGCCAGCAGCACGCGCAGCGCGTTCTCGATGGACTTGCCGGTGATGATGCGGTCGGGCGTCAGGCGTGATCGGGCCAGCGCCACGGCGCTGGCGCCGGTGTGCTCGGCCACGCGCACGCGGTCGGCGGTGACGGCCGGGGCCGACGCGCCGCCGGCCACCATCATGCCCAGCGCCTCGGTCAGGCAGGCCATGGTGCTGGCCGTGCCCATCACCGAACAGGTGCCCACGCTGGCCACCAGCTGGTTGTTGACGTCGGCGATTTCCTCGGCGTCGATCTCCTCGGCGCGGTAGCGGCCCCAGTAGCGGCGGCAGTCGGTGCAGGCGCCGACGCGCTCGCCGCGATGCGATCCGGTCAGCATCGAGCCGGTCACCAGCTGGATCGCCGGCACGCCCGCCGAGGCCGCGCCCATGAGCTGGGCCGGCACCGTCTTGTCGCAGCCGCCGATCAGCACCACGGCGTCCATGGGCTGCGCGCGGATCATTTCCTCGGTGTCCATGGACATGAGGTTGCGCAGGTACATGCTGGTCGGCTGCGAGAAGCTCTCGTGCACCGAGATGGTGGGGAAGTCCATCGGCAGTCCGCCGGCCAGCATCACGCCGCGCTTGACTGCCTCGATCAGCTGCGGCGCGTTGCCGTGGCAGGGGTTGTAGCTGCTGCCCGTGTTGACGATGCCGATGATGGGGCGCGACAGCGCGTCGTCGGTGTAGCCGGCGCCCTTGATGAAGGCCTTGCGCAGGAACAGGGAAAAGCCCGTGTCGCCATAGTTGGTCAGGCCGCGCGCCACGCCCTGGGGGCCTTGCGCTGGGGTTGGTCCGGCGGCTTGCGCCTGCGCCGGCGTGGGCGTTCCCTTGGTCTTGTCCGTCATCGTCGTTCTCTGTCAGGCCGGGGTTTTGATCTCAATAATATTATTGATAATCCGAATCCGAGATCATAGCCACCCCGGAAACTGGCCCGCAAGCGCTTTGATACGGTCTTTTTATTGATTTGATTGGTAGATCAGTCGATAGAAAAATTCTGATTCTTCAATCAGGTCACGGCCCCTACACTGGCGCGGTTGACGAGCCGGGCGTCCGTTCCAATTCTTATACCCATCCCGGCAGGAGACCTACATGCCCGTTATCGCCAGCGGCGCGCGCCGCGCCGTGCTGCTTTCCCTGCTGGCCGTGTGCGCCGGCGCGTCCGTCCCGGCCCTGGCCGCCGACGCCTACCCGGACAAGCCGATACGGCTGATCGTGCCCTATCCCCCCGGCGGCGCCACCGACGTGATCGGCCGCGTGCTGGCCCAGGAGCTGACCGGCGCGCTGGGACAGACGGTGGTCGTGGAGAACCGCGCGGGCGCGGCCGGCAATATCGGCGCCGATCAGGTCGCCAAGGCGCCGGCCGACGGCTACACCCTGCTGATGGGCGCGCTGACCAGCCATTCGATCAATGCCGCCCTGTATCGCGGCCGCGTCACCTACGACGTCGAGAAGAGCTTCGCGCCGGTGTCCATCGTCGGCACCGTGCCGCTGGTGTTCGTGGTCAATCCTTCCGTGCAGGCCACCAGCCTGTCGCAGCTGATCGCCCTGGCAAAGTCCAAGCCGGGCTACATCACCATGGGCTCGGCCGGCAACGGCTCGCCCCAGCACCTGGCCGGCGAGATGTTCAAGCGCGCCGCCGGCGTGGACATCCTGCACGTGCCGTACAAGGGCAGCGGCCCGGCCATGACCGACCTGATGGGCGGCCAGGTGCTGAGCATGATCGAAACCGTGCCCGCCGCCCAGGGCAGCATCAAGGCCGGCAAGCTGCGCGCGCTGGCGGTGACCTCGGCCGAGCGCGTGCCGGCGCTGCCCGACACGCCCACCGCCGCCGAGGCCGGGCTCAAGGATTTCGAAGTCAGCTCCATGTTCGGCATCGTCGCGCCCGCCGGCACCCCGGCGCCGGTCGTCGAGCGTCTGAACGGCGAGCTGAAGAAGATCCTGGCCAAGCCGGACGTGAAGGCCTCGCTGCTGAACCAGGGCGCGATCGCCACCTGGACCACGCCGGCCGACGCCGGCGCCCGGGTGTCGGCCGAAGTGGCGCGCTGGACCAAGGTGATCGACGAGGCCGGCGTCAAGCCGGAATAAGCGGATCGCGGCGGGCGCTTCCGGGGCTTCCGGCGGCGTCCGCCAGCAAAGGCTTGCAACACGTTCGTGTTAGGCGCAAGCCCGGGCCGGCTCTCGCGCACCCCCCTCGAGGCTGGCCGGAAGCGTTGCTTTCTCATATAGTGGTTGACCCCGGCTTGGCTAGGCCGTAATGTATTTTGCGAGCCATTCCAAGACGGCGCGGGGGAAGACAATGGCCGATTTCCAGGACGACAATCAGGACGACAGGTCGCTCCTGTACCAATACTTCGGCACGCACAGCCCATATTGGCGGCTGGCGAGCGATAGCGATGCCTTCGAGCTGTCCGCGATCAAGGGCGCGGCCAATATCGCCACGGCGCTGAGCCCGGAGCAGGCCGCCGCCATCCGCGACCTGACCGGCATCACCTCCAGCCTGCGCATCGAGGTCAAGCTGTATGGCGAGCCCATCGGCCTGCACCTGGTCGGGCGCAAGATCAATCCCAAGGAATGGGCCGGCACCGCGTCGGCCTACTCGGACACCGAATCGGTGGCCAAGGACCTGGTCGAGGGCCTGTCCTTCGCCGAGACCGTGGTGTCGCAGGCCAACTCGGTCATCGTCATTGTCGACCAGCACGGCCGGGTGCAGCGCTTCAACAAGCTGAGCGAGGAATACACCGGCAAGCGCGAGCAGGACATCGTCGGGCGCAGCGTGTTCGACATGTTCATGACCCGCGAGGAGGCCTCGGCCTCCCGCCGCAACATCGCCGCCTTCTACCGCAACGGCCAGTCCTACGAGGTCGAGCGCCTGATCAACACGGTCAAGGGCCCGAGGCTGTTCCTGTTCCGCAACAAGTTCGTCACCAGCGGCAGCGGCGAAAAGCGCGTCTATCTGATCTGTTCGGGCACCGACATCACCGAGGAGCGGCAGGCCCAGGAACGCCTGCGCGTGCTGGCCAACACCGACGTGCTGACCAATCTGCCCAACCGCCATGCCATCACCGCGCAGCTGCAGGCGGCGCTGTCGGCGGGCGAGGGCGGGCGCGGCGGCGTGCTGTTCCTGGACCTGGACAACTTCAAGCGCATCAACGACCACTACGGCCATGGCTTCGGCGACCAGCTGCTCAAGGCGGTGGCGCTGGCCATTTCCGGCTGCCTGGCCGAAGGACAGACGCTGGCGCGGCTGGGCGGCGACGAGTTCATCGTGCTGCAGGAGGGCGCCGAAGTCCACGAGCTGGAGGCGACCTCGCAACGCATCATCGAGCGGCTGCGCGAGCCGTTCCGCCAGGGGCTGATCGAGGTCTACACCAGCTGCTCGATCGGCATCGCCATGTATCCCGAACATGGCGCCGACCTGGACAGCGTGGTGCGCAGCGCCGACATCGCCATGTACGTGGCCAAGGAATCGGGGCGCCACACCTATCGCGTGTTCCTGCCCGAGATGGACCGCCGCAACGCCGATTACGTGTGGCTGGACACCAATCTGCGCAAGGCCATGGCCGACGGCCACCTGATGCTGCACTACCAGCCCAAGCTGTCCGGCCGCACCGGCGAGCTGGACGGGGTCGAGGCCCTGCTGCGCTGGAAGTCGCCCGAGCGCGGCATGGTCGGCCCCGGCGCCTTCATTCCCTACGCCGAGGATTCGGGGTTGATCGCGCCGCTGGGCGTGTGGGTCATGCGCGAGGCCGCGCGCCAGGCGGCCGCCTGGAAGCGCGAGGGCCTGAACATCCGCGTTGCGGTCAACGTCTCGGCGCGCCAGCTCGAGGACAAGGGCCTGGTCAGCGAGTTCATGAGCGCGCTGTCCGACGCCGGCCTGGATCCCTGCATGCTGGACATCGAACTCACCGAGAGCTGCCTGATCGAGGACGAGCATTCGGCCATCGAGCTGATCAAGCAGTTCCGCAAGCTGGGAGCGCGGGTGCACCTGGACGACTTCGGCACCGGCTATTCCTCGCTGTCGCAGCTGGCGCGCATCCCGCTGGACGCGATCAAGCTGGACGCCAGCTTCGTGCGCGGGGTCAACGAGAACCCGGTCTCGCAGGCGCTGGCGCGCGCCATCGTGGCGGTGGCGCGCACGCTGGAGCTGAAGGTGATCGCCGAGGGCGTCGAGACGTCCGAGGAAACCGCCTTCCTCGACACCCTGGGCGTGGATGCAAAGCAGGGCTATCTGTACGCCAAGCCCATGCCGGCGGCCGAGTTCACCGAATGGCTGGCGCGGCGGCGTCGGCTGCACCTGATCGCCTGAGCGCGTGCGCCGGGTCGCCCCGGCGCCTGCACGCGCCCGCCGCCGCGCGGGCGCTCAATGCATGGTGGCTTCCATGCCGGCCTCCGGCCCGGCGGCGCTGCGCCGGTTCTGCGCAATGACCAGCCGCTCCATGTAGGCGCGGTCCTTCGGGTCGATGGAGAAGGCGGCCTCGACCCAATCCTCGGTGATGTCCATCAGTTCCGAGCGCGACAGCCGCAGCACGCGCTGGCGCGCGCGCAACATGGCGCGCGTGCCGTTGAGCTTGGGCCGCAGCACGTCGATGAAGGTGCGCGTGGCCTTGTAGGCGTCGCCCGGCTCGAACAGCACGTCGACCAGGCCGCGCGCCTGGAACCACTCGGCCGTGTGCGACTCGCCGGTGCCGATCAGTTCTTCGGCCAGCCGCATGCCCGAGCGCCGCGCCACCAGCGAATAGCCGCCCATGCCGGGGAAGAGGTTGAAGGCCATTTCGGGAAAGCCCATGCGGGCATTGTTCTGCGCCAGCACGAAATGGTGCGCCAGCGCGGCCTCGAAGCCGCCGCCCAGCGCGGTGCCCTCGATCATGGCCAGCGAGATCGCGCCGGTGTCGAAGCCGCGGCTGGCGGCGTGCACGCAATCGACGCAGGCGCGCGCGTAGGCGCGCAACGCCTCGCGCCGGCCGCCCCGGATCGCTTCGGAAAAGAAGTTCAGGTCGCCGCCCACGTTGTAGATCTGCGGGATCAGTGAGCCCGTTACCCAGAAGTCGATGGGCAGCCCGGAGTCCTTGGCGGCGCGGGCCAGCGTCATGATCTCGTCTATCAATTCATGGTTGAAGCAGGGCCGCGGCTGGGCCCGCAGCATCATCCATATGACGCGTCGTCCCTCCTCGTAGTAGGCGGAGATCTGTTTCAGGTTGCCAGCTTGGGCAAAAGGATGGCAGTCCGGATGCATGAGTTGATTCATTGCTGTCGTCCAATCGATGAAGGTGAGTCGGAGTACTGCGGGGCCAGCCTAATACAGAGCCTTTCCCGCCCGCCTCATGCTTCGCTCCTCCGTGTGGCCATGCTTGCGTGTAGGCCAAAGACCCGAGTGCATCGGCGCGTGCCGGCCTCGTTGCGTCCAGGCTCGGCCGATCGGACGAGGACGGCCTGGGCGCAAGGGATGAGGACCCTCGCGAGTTTGCGGGTATCGAAGGGCGCGGCGGGCATCGGCGGCGCACTCGTGCGGATGGGGGAGGGCCGCGCCGCGCCCGACGATCGACGGCCGGGAGGAGGATGGACGGCTGTTGTCCATCCGCAACGAGGCGCGCGCGGGTATTGGTTATGAGAAGGTTCTTATTTACGAATGAAAGTGATTCTCGATAATATTCCGTCTCGATAAGACCTACTCACCACCGCAGCTCGCACCATGCACGTCCTTCCCAAGCCGCGCGCCCTGACCCTGGGCGTGGCCCTGGCTCTGCACGCCATCCCCCTTGTTCCCGTCCACGCGCAGACCGCGCAATTGCAGCCCATCAGCGTCGAAGGCCAGAGCGTCGACGATCCGCGCGTGCCGGAGGTCACCACCGCCACCCGCACCCAGACGCCGGCCCGTTACGTGCCGCAGGCCATCGACAGCGTCAAGGTCGAGAACGTCCAGAGCTACGGCGTCAGCACGCTGGGCGAGGCGCTCTCGGGCATCCCCAACGTCTCCAGCGCGCAGGACACGCGCTTCGATTCGCTGCGCATCCGCGGCTTCGACGCCAGCAACGACTTCTACCTGGACGGCATCCGCGACGACAGCCAGTACGTGCGCGACCTGCACAATATCGAGCGCATCGAGGTGCTCAAGGGCCCGGCCGCCGTGCTGTACGGTCGCGGCAGCCAGGGCGGCATCGTCAATCGCGTCAGCAAGGCGCCGCAGCCGGGCCGCGAGTCCACGCTGGAGGCGCAGGGCGGCAGCTGGGACCCGCGCAGTTTCTACGGCGATCTGAGCGCGGACCCCAGCGACAAGGTCAGCGTGCGCCTGAACGTGGGCCAGGAAGACGCCGACAGCTTCAGCCACAAGATCGGCGGCAAGCGCCAGTTGCTGGCGCCGTCGCTGAACTGGCGCATCACGCCGGACCTGGACTGGCTGGTGCAGTATGAATACAGCCGCTACGATCGCACGCCGGATCGCGGCATCCCCAGCGTCAACGGCCGTCCGGCCGACGTGGGCCGCCGTACCGTCTATGGCGATCCGGACCGCGACTACATCGACGATCGCGCCCAGTCCTTCCGCTCGCGCCTGGCCTACACGGTGGCGCCGGGCTGGCAGTTGCGCCACACGCTGGGCGTGTTCGCGCTGGACAGCGAGTTCGACAACACCTACCTGACCGGCTACAACGCCGCCACCGGCAAGGTCAGCCGCACGCGCTGGCAGCAGGACCTGCGCACGCGCAACATCAGCAACAACGTCGAGGCCGAGGGTCTGTTCCATACCGGCGCCATCGAACACCGCGTGCTGTTCGGCATGGAATTCGCCAACCAGGACCGCTCGCCCAGGCTGTACACCGCCGCCACGCGCGGCCTCGGCGCGCAGCCCGTGCCGACGCTGGACCTGTACGACCCGGACCTGTCGCGCCAGCACCAGGGCGCGATGACGATCAACAGCGACGCGCGCCACAAGGTCCGCACCCAGGGCTACTACGCGCAGGACCAGATCAAGCTGAACGAGGCCTGGCAGGTGCTGCTGGGCCTGCGGCTGGACCGCTTCAACATCGATTCGACCAACCGCCTGCTCGACGCCTCGGCCTCGCGCAGCAGCAGCGGCGTCAGCCCGCGCGCCGGCGTGGTCTGGACGCCGCTGCGCGACCATTCCTTCTACGCTTCGTACAGCAAGACCTTCTCGCCCACCGGCGGCGGCCTCATCGGCATCACGCCCAACGCGCGCGGCAACACCAATGAGCTGGACCCGGAGCGCACCCGCCAGTACGAAGTGGGCATCAAGAGCGACTGGCTGGACGGCCGCCTGAGCACCACGCTGGCGTTCTACAACCTGGAGCTGTACAACCGCCGCACCACCGATCCCAACGACCCCGGCATCGTGCTGCTGACCGGCCTGCAACGCTCGCGCGGCGTGGAGCTGACCGCCGCAGGCCGCCTGCAGGGCAACTGGTATCTGCGCGGCGGGCTGGGCCTGCAGAACGCGTCGATCGTCGAGGACAACAACGGCCTGGCCGGCAACCGCGTCGGCAACGTGGCGCGCCGCAATGGCAGCGTGTTCCTCACGTACAAGCCGGCCGAGGGCCTGTACGGCGAAACCGGCGTCACCTTTGTCGGCCAGCGCTATGCCGACAACGCCAACACGGCGGTGCTGCCCGGCTATGCGCGCTGGGACGCGCTGGTCGGCTATCGCACGGGTCAGTGGGACTGGCGCCTGGCGGTGCGCAACCTGACCGACAAGACCTATTACGCGTCGGCCACCAGCGCCGGCCAGATCCGCATCGGCGAACCGCGCACCGTGGTGGCGACCGCGCAGTACCGGTTCTGAGCGGGGCGTTGTTACAAGCCGGGCAAGTCCCGGCTTGCAATCGGCAGGGGCAGGGGTAGGCTTCTGCTGTCGCGCGCGGGCCGTCCGCCGCGGCCAGCCCGGAGGCTTTCGCCATGCGAGACACGCGCGACCCGTCGAACACACTCGAATCCCTGCCCGCATGCCGGGCATCGCGCCCACGGCGCGGGTGGGTCCAGGCTGTCCTGCTGGCCTGTGCGGCGGGGGCGCTGCCCGCGCTGTCGGGCTGCGCCGGACAGGGCGCGAAGGCCGCGACCGAGATGCTGCCCAACGAAAGCGTGGTGCGCGTGCCGGTCCAGGTCGACCTGGAGAACGGCGGTCAGGCCAGGGGCGAGCTGGTCGTCACCGTGTTCACGCCCCAGGGCGAGGGCCGGCATCCGCTGATGGTGATCAGCCACGGCCGGGGCGGCGACGCCGCCGGCCGCGCCAAGCTGGGCCGCGCGCGCTATGCGACGGCGGCCCGCTATTTCACCGACGCTGGCTTCGTCGTGGCCGTGCCGGTGCGGCTGGGCTATGGCGCCACTGGAGGCCCCGATCTGGAAAACAGCGGCCCTTGCGGCGACCGGCGTTTCACGCCCATGTTCAACCGTGCCGCGAGCGAGATCGCGCAGGTGATCGAGGCGATGGCGCGGCGGCCGGACGTGGATCCGGCCAACGTGGTGGCGCTGGGCCAGTCGGTGGGCGGCGGCTCGACCGTGGCGCTGGCGGCGGCCGGGCCGGCCGGCGTGCGCGCCGCCATCAATTTCGCGGGCGGTTCGGGCGGGGATCCGGTCAAATCGCCTGGCAAGCCCTGTGGGCCCGAGCGCTTGCAGGAAACCTATGCCGGCTACGCTGCGACCACCCGCATGCCCATGCTCTGGATCTATACCGAGAACGACCTGTACTGGGGGCCGGAATGGCCGCAACGCTGGGCCGAGGCCTACAACGCCGCCGGCGGCCATGCGCAATTCGAACGCCTGGGGCCGGACGGCGACAACGGCCATTCGCTGTTCACGCATGCGCCCGAGAAATGGAAGCCGCTGGTGCGCGACTTCCTGCGCGCGCAGGGTTACGCCATGCCGGAGCCGGGCGCGGCATCCGGCCAGGCGCGCCGTCCCTGAACGTAAACGCGGACGGGAGCGCTTCCATCCGCCCGCCGCGCCGCGTCAGGCCACGCCGCCGTTGGCGCGCAGCACCTGGCCGTTGACCCAGCCGCCGTCCGGTCCGGCCAGGAACGCCACCACGCCGGCGATGTCGTCGGGCTGGCCCAGCCGCTCCAGCGGCGGCAGCTTGGCGTAGTGCTCGACCAGTTCCGCGCTCTTGCCCGTCATGAAGAGTTCGGTGGCCACCGGCCCGGGCGCCACGGCGTTGACCGTGACGCGGCGGCCACGCAGCTCCTTGGCGAAGACGCGGGTGAAGCCTTCCACCGCCGCCTTGCTGCCGATGTAGGCGGCATAGCCGGGCAGGTTCAGCGCGATCGTGGTGCTGGACAGGTTGATCACGCGACCATCGTCGGCCAACCGGGTCGCCGCGGCGCGCAGCATGTTGAAGGTGCCGCGCGTGTTGATGTTGAACATCTGCTCGTACTGTTCGTCGCTGGTCTGCGCCAGCGGCTGCACATGCAGCACGCCGGCGTTGTTGACCAGCACGTCCACCCGGCCCAGCGCGGCTTCGGCCGCTTCGAACAGGGCGTTGGCCTGGGCGGGGTCGGACACGTCGGCGCGCAACGCGGCGGCCTGGCCGCCGGCCTGGCGGATCTGCGCCGCCAGCGCTTCGGCGGCGGCGCTGCTGGACGCGTAGTTGATGGCCACGGCGTGGCCGTCGCGGGCCAGGCGCAGCGCGATCGCCGCGCCGATGCCGCGTGAGCCGCCGGTGACGAGGGCGACGCGCCGGGAAGTCTGCTGGGTCATGGAAATGCTCCGTGTCATGAGGGAATGCTTGCCATGATCCGCTATTCCACTGGAAAAATAATCAGCCTATATTTGCAGACATAATTTCATTTGCATAAATAAAAGGCCGAGCCCCATGGACCGTTTCCAGGAAATGCAGGTGTTCGCGCGCATCGCCGAGCGCCACAGCTTCTCCAAGGCGGCCGAGGATCTGCGGATTCCGCCCGCCACCGTCACCAACCTGATCAAGCGCCTGGAACAGCGCCTGGGCGCGCGGCTGCTGGAGCGCACCACGCGCCAGGTCCGCCTGACCCACGACGGCGAGATCTACTACCGGCGCTGCGTGCGCCTGCTGGCCGACCTGGAGGAAGCCGACGGCGCCTTCCTGGACAAGGCGCCCAAGGGCCTGCTGCGAGTGAACGCGCAAGGCACGCTGGCGCGGTATTTCGTGATGCCGGGGCTGCCCGGTTTCCTCGCGCGCTACCCCGACATCACGCTGCACCTGGGCGAGGACGACCGCTACGTGGACCTGGTGCGTGAAGGCGTGGACTGCGTGCTGCGCGCCGGCGAACTGCAGGACTCGTCGCTGGCGGGGCGGCGCATCGCGCTGATGCCGCAGGTGACGGTGGCCAGCCCGGCCTATCTGGCGCGGCACGGGGAGCCGGCCGGACTGGAGGACCTGGACGCGCATTGGGCGGTGAACTACCAGTCCAGCGCCACGGGCCGCGCCATGACCATGGATTTCCTGGTCGATGGCCGCAGCGTGCAGGCCGCGCCGCGCGCGGCGGTCAGCGTGAGCGGGGCCGAGCTGTACACGGGCGCGGCGCTGGCCGGGCTGGGATTGATCCAGGTGCCGCGCTACCGCGTGGCGCGGGAGCTGGCGGACGGCCAGCTCAAGGTCGTGTTGCCGCACCTGCCGCCCGCGCCCATGCCGGTGTCGGTGCTGTATCCGCAGAACCGGCAGGTGTCGGCGCGGGTGCGCGTGTTCACGCAATGGCTGGCGCAACTATTCGAGGCGGCCTTCGGCGCGGACATGCCGGTCAGGTAGCGTGCCCCGAGCGCGCGAATGGCGGCCGTGGCGGCGCTCAACGCGCCAGCCGCGCCAGCGCCTGGCCGGCGATGTTCAGGTCGATGGCCGCGTCATCGCCGTCGCCCATGAACCAGGCGGCCGACAGGCCGCACCAGGCCGCGATCCATTGCAGCAGACGGCGGGGTTCCAGGCCGGATGCGTGCGTGATCAGCGCGAAGCGGCGGTCGAAGCAGCCCGGCACGATGGCGACCGGCGGCCTGGGGTCGGCCAGATCCGGATTGCAGAAGATGTTGGCGTAGTCGAAGGCGCGCTCGCCATGCAGGCGCTTGGGGTCGATCACCAGCCAGCCGCGCTCGCCGAAGTCCAGGATGTTGTCGTGGTGCACGTCGCCATGCAGCACGGCCGGGTCGCGCGGATCGTCGAGCAGGGCGCGCGCGTGGCGGGCGCAGTCGGCCAGGATGCCGCCTTGCGCCTGCGCCATGGGCCACAGGTCGACGAACCAGGATTCCAGCGTGCGCAGCGGCGGCGGGGCCTTGGCGCGCGGCGCGTGCAGGCGGGCCAGCACATCGCAGATGATGCGCGTGGCCTCGTCGTCGCGGCCGTTGCGGGCGTACTCGGCCAGCGAGCGTGTGCCGGTGGCGCGTTCCAGCAGGATGGCGTCGTCGTCATGCGCCAGCACGCGCGCCGCGCCCTGGCCGTCCCACCAGCGCATCAGCACGCCGCCTTCTCTTTCGTCCTGTTCGTGCGAGATCTTCAGCATGGCCGGCTGGCCCTCGTGCAGCACGGGCAGCAGGCGGGCTGCCGGCGTGGTGATCGGGGCGCCGGCGGGCGCGAGGTTCCAGCGTTGCAGGTAAGCGTCGAACATGGGGCGGGCGGGATGAGCGGCGTGGTCGTCCATCATAGGGGAATGCGCGGCGGGGATGACGGGAGGCGCGGCGCGGTTCAGCCCGCCAGCGCCGCCGCCTTGCGCGCCACGTCCGCCACGCCGAAGCTCAGAGCCAGCGCCTGCGCGTCCAGCTCGGCCAGCGGCACCCAGCGTGCCTGGCTGGCGTCGTCGCCGGCCACCGGCTCGCCCGAGATCCAGCGGCACAGCACGGCCACCAGGATGTAGTGGCGGCGCAGCAGGCCGTCGGCGTCGTGGTCGAACACGTCGACCGCGTCGAACACCGTCAGCGGCTCGGCGGTGACGCCGGTTTCCTCGAACAGCTCGCGCGCGGCCGCGTCCTCGATGCGTTCGCCCATCTCGATCTTGCCGCCGGGAAAAGCCCAGCGCCCCTGGTCCGGCGGATTGGCGCGGCGCACCAGCAGCACCTGGCCGTCGCGGATGACGGCGGCGATGGTGGCGGGGATGGGGCGCTGGGTGTGCATGGTCAGTCCTTGGCTGCCCCGGCCTGCTTGACCAGCGGGCACGAGGATTTCGACAGGGGCATGAAAGCCTGGTCGCCCGGCAGCGTGGCCAGCAGCTTGTAGTAGTCCCAAGGCTGCTTCGACTCGGACGGCTTCTTGACCTCGAACAGGTACATGTCATGCACCATGCGGCCATCCTCGCGGATGCGGCCGTTGGTGGCGAAGAAGTCGTTGATGGGCATGGCCTTCATCTGTTTCATGACCGCGGCGGCGTCGTCGGTGCCGGCGGCCTGCACCGCCTTCAGGTAGTGCATGACCGAGGAATACGTGCCCGCCTGGCTCATGTTGGGCATTTTGCCAAGTTTGTCGTAGTAGCGCTTGGACCAGGCGCGGGTCTGCTCGTTCAGGTCCCAGTAGAAGGCCTCGGTCAGCGTCAGGCCGGCGGCGGCTTCCAGGCCGATGGCGTGGATGTCGTTGATGTACAGCAGCAGGCCGGCCATCTTCTGGCCGCCGCGGGTCAGCCCGAATTCGCTGGCCGCCTTGATCGCGTTGACCGTGTCGCCGCCCGCGTTGGCCAGCCCGATGACCTGCGCGCGGCTGGCCTGGGCCTGAAGCAGATAAGAGGCGAAGTCCGACGAGCCCAGCGGATGGCGCGCCGCGCCCAGCACGGTGCCGCCATTGGCCTTGACCACTTCGGTGGCCGAGGCTTGCAGCGTATAGCCGAAGCCGTAGTCCGCCGTCAGGAAATACCAGCTCTTGCCGCCTTGCTCCACCGTGGCGCGCGCGGTGGTGTTGGCCAGCGACCAGGTGTCGTAGGTGTAGTGCACCGAATAGGGCGAGCACAGGTCGTTGGTGATGCGCTCGGTGCCGGGACCGCTGTAGACCACGATGCGTTTTTTCTCGCGCGCCACCTCCAGCACCGCCAGCGCTGGCGCGGAGCCGGCCACGTCCATGATGGCATCCACCTTCTGCGTGTCGTACCACTCGCGCGCGCGGGCGGCGGCGATGTCGGCCTTGTTCTGGTGGTCGGCCACCAGCAGGTCGATCTTCTTGCCCAGCACCTGGCCGCCGAAATCGGCGATGGCCATCTCGGCGGCGGTGGCGCTGCCCTTGCCGGTGACGTCGGCGTAGACGCCGCTCATGTCCAGGATCAGGCCGAGCCGGACGATATCGTCGGAGATGGCGGGGGCCTGGGCCAGCGCGGGCAGGGCGGGGATGGCGGCCAGCGCCAGGGCGGCGCACAGGTGGGTGAGCGGCCGGCGCGAGATCGCGGCCGGACGGAATTGCGGTTGGGACTTCATGGAAGGGGTCTCCTCTTGGGTGCCGGGTGTCGTCGGTCTTCGTATGGCGCCTGGGGCTGATTGCTGCGGCGCTCTGTTATTCATTCGTTCGTGTGTCTCAGCGGCCGGCCAGCAGGTCGAACTCCATCCTTACCTTGCGGAACGGAAACTCCAGCCGCGCGTAATACACCACGTTGTCGTCGATGCAGGCGTAGCGGCGCAGTTCGGCCACCGGCGAGGACACGGGAATCTGCAGCGCCTCGGCCGACTCCTGCCCTGCCTCGATCACGTTGAGCACCTGGCGCGCCTGCGTCAGGCGCGCGCCGTAGTAGCGGTCCAGCACCGGCGCCACGGTGCTCTTGTTGATCTGCGCGCGGTGCTTGCGGAACAGCGCGCTTTCCAGGAACACTTCGCTGTAGCAGAAGGGGCCGGCCTCGGTGGTGTGCACGCGGCGTAGGTACTGGAAGCTGCCGTCGCGGCCGGCGTCGCAGGGCATGCCCAGCGGGTCGGGCAAGGGCAGGCCGGCCTCGGCCTCCACCAGCGACACGGTGCCCAGCTGGTTGCTCAGCTCTACCGTCTCGGCCCAGGTCTTGGGGATCAGCAGCGTGGGCGTTTCGGGCAGTTCGGCGTTGACGAAGGTGCCCGAGCCGCGCGAGCGGCGGATCAGCCCGTCCTGCTCCAGCTGGCCCAGCGCCTGGCGGATGGTGGCGCGCGAGATGCCGTAGGTTTCCACCAGCGCTTCGAGCGGCGGGATCTGCTGGCCGGGCCGCCAGCTGCGGTTCTGGATATGGCTGCGGAACAGGGCGGCCGCCTGCAGGTAGAGCGGCTGCGGGCTGTGCGAGAAGAGCTTGGGCGCGGGCATGGGCGTCGGTCGTGGGCGGGTTCGGATCAGGGGGCGGCGGCGAGCAGGGCCTCGGCCATCTCGCGCAGCCTGTGCTTCTGAATCTTCACCGAGTTGGCGCTTTCAATGGACGGGAAGGCATCCAGCGCGGTGAAGCCGGCGGGCACCTTGAAGCCCGCCATCACGGCCTTGCAGGCGGCGGTCCAGCCCGCGGCGTCGGCCCGCGCGCCCGGTTGCAGCAGCACGAAGGCGTAGGGCACGGTCTTGTCCGCGCGCGTCGCGCCCACCACCTGGCAGGCGCGCACGCCGGGCAGCGACTCGACCACCTGCTCGATCTCGGCCGGATTGACCAGGAAGCCCGCCAGCCGCAGCGAGTCGCCCATGCGCGCCTGGAACACGAACTGCTGCTCGCTCAAGGCATAGCCCAGGTCGCCGGTCTTGAAGTAGCCGTCGTCCGTGAACGCGCGGGCGGTGGCTTCGGGATTGTCCAGGTAGCCCAGCATCAGACTGGGCGAACGGATTTCCAATTCGCCCGACTGTCCCGGCGGCAGCACGGCGCCGCTTTCCGGATCGCGCGCGCGTACCCGCGCCTCGGGATGGACCAGCGCGCCGCCCGGCAGCAGGCGCGCCGACACATCGCCCCGGGCCGGCGTCGTCGGCTGGCCGGCGGCCAGCGCCTGGAGTTCGCTCGATCCGTACAAGCCCGTCAGCGGCACGTCCTGCTGCCGCGCCAGGTCCAGCATGCCGTCCAGCGCCGGGGTGAAGCTGGCGAAGCCGAACAGCCGCGCCGATGCCAGGTCGCCGGGCGCGGCCGCGCGCATGATGCCCGTCAGGGCCTCGTTGTTGGCGTAGGTATGAGTGATGGCGTGTTCGCGAATCTCGCGCGCCGAGGCCGCCGCGTCGAACACCGGGGAGCAGACCACCGGCGCGCCTTGCGCCAGCCCGCTGACCAGCGTGGAGAAGCCGAATGCGCCGCAGAACGGCGCGCTGGCCAGCACGCGGGTGGCCGGGCCGTAGCCGAAGGCGCGCGCCACCGCCGCGCCGTGCGCCAGCAGGGTGCGCTGGTCGTGCAGCACGAACTTGGGCCGGGAAGTGGTGCCGGACGTGGTGAAGCACAGCACGCCGGCATTGGCCTGGGCGGGCGGCGGCGCGTCGGCGCAGGCGCGCAGGTCGGCGTAGCGGTGTCGGGGCAGGGCATGTCCGCCGCCGGTGGCGGTGGACGCCTCTGGCGCCGTCAACCCGGCCGCCGCAGCGTCAGGCGCGTCGATGGCGATCACGCCGCGCAGCCGCGCCAGGGCCTCGGCCGGCACGTCGTCCAGGACGCCCTGGAAGTCGATGCCCTTGAAGCCCGGCCAGAAGATCAGCCAGTCGGCCTTGCCGCGCCCCAGGATGTCGGCCACTTCCAGCGCGCGGAAACGAGTGTTGACCGCCAGCGCCAGCGCGCCTAGCCGCGCGCAGGCCAGGAAGGATTCGACCCAGGCGGCGCAGTTGGGCAGCCAGATGGCCACGCGCTGGCCGGGCTGCAATCCCAGGCGGCTCAGGCCGGCGGCCAGCGCGACGGCGCGCGCGCGCAGCTCGGCGGCGCTGACGGCGCCGTCCGGGTCGATCAGCAGGGCGCGCGCGGGATCGGCGGCGGCCAGCGCATCCAGGTGAGCGGCGAAGGTGTCGGCAATAGCGTTGGAGACGGGCACGGTGTTCATTGAAATGATTCGATGGGCGCTGGCGCGATGGCGGATGGGGCGGAAGTCCGCCGGCGATGGTTCGAAGGATGGTGGTATCAGACTGTGGCGATCGGCGTCACCGGCGAGCCGACCGCGCCCGGCAGCCGCAGCGGCGGAGCGGTGAGCAGGAAGCGGTTGCGGCCCTGCGCGTGCAGCCAGTCGGCCAGATCCTTCAGGTACCAGAGTTCGGCCAGCGGCACGCCCAGCTTGAACAGGCAGTGATGATGCAGCGGCAGGATCGAATGGCCGGGGCCGGACGTGCGCGCGGGGTAGGCCTCGACCGCGTAGTTGTCGGCGCAGATCGCGGCCACGCCGCTGTCGGTGATCCAGTCCAGCAATGCGGCGTCGGCGCCGTCCAGCACCGCGCCCGTCTGTTCCAGGCGATGCGCGTCGGGCTTGCCGTCCATCTGCACCAGCGCCTCGGCGAAGCCGGTGCGCAGCACCAGCATGTCGCCGGGTTCCACCGCGACCCGCTGTTCGTGCATCGCGGCCTGCAACTGCGCCAGGCCGACCGGCGTGCGGCCGGTGCCGAAGGCGCGCGCCAGGTCCAGCAGCACGCCACGGCCCTGCATGCCTTTTTCCGCGTAGCGGCTGACGCTGAGCCGGCGCGCATACGAGGCGCCGGGCGGGCAGCAGGCATCGGCGCCAGGATCGCCGCCGCCCAGCACGTCCACGCCGGCGGCATAGCCGTTGTAGTACACGCGCCGGGCCTGGCCGTCGCCCTGCACGTCGAACAGCGCGCCCACGTGGCTCAGGCCGTCCCATTGCGTGGAGTATTGCAGCGACAGCGTGGCCTGGTCGTCCGACAGCACGTCGACCGCGCCTTCCTGCAGGCGCGACATCTGGAAGTTCAGGTAAGGCTGGCCGTCGCGGCGCGTGGGCGCCAGCGCCGGCGGATGGCGGCGCGGATTGAGCACGTTGCCGCCCGGCAGGTCCAGCGGCAGCGACAGACAGAAGACCTTGCCGGCGCGCACTTCGCGCACGGCCTGCAGCACTTTTTCTTCGGTCAGCAGGTTCAGGCGGCCGATCTCGTCGTCCGGTCCGAAATCGCCCCAGGTCGATCCCTCGGGCCGGCGGGTCCAGCGTTTCATGGGCTTGTCTCCGGTCGGTTTTTCGTGTTTATATGAATATAGTACGTATTTATGTACTTTTGATCCATCGGCATTCTTCCGATTGCCGTCATCTGACGCCGGGCCGCCCCGGCGCGGGACGGCCTGCGGCTGGCGGCGGGCGCGTCACGCGGCATGGCCGGCCTGGTTCAAAGTGGGTTCGCAGTGGTTTTGTATGTGCGTATCGGGCGCGCAGGCAGGCTGCGCGCATGAGACACCCGCGGCAAAGCGGGGGCAGGGCCACTGGCCCTCAAGGAGACAGACTCATGACGCAACAACAGCATGCGCGCGCCCTGCGGGCCGCATTCGCCTTCACCATCGCGGCGCTGGCCGTGGCGACGGGGCCGGCCGCCGCAGCCGGCTATCCCGAACATCCCGTGACCGTGGTCGTGCCCTATCCGCCGGGCGGCGGGGCCGATCTGTTCGGCCGCGCCATCGCCCGCGCGCTGGAGCCCGGCCTGAAGCAGACCGTGCTGGTCGAGAACCGGCCGGGGGCGGGCGGCAATATCGGCATGGCCTACGTGGCGCGGGCCAAGGCCGACGGCTACACGCTGGGCCTGGGCACCATCGGCACGCAAAGCATCAATCCCTTCCTGTACGCCAACATGACCTTCGATCCGGCGCGCGACTTCGTGCCGATCGCGCTGGTGTCGACCACGCCCAACGTTATCGCCGTCAGCGCCAAGTCGCCGTACCGCACGGTGGCCGACATCATCCAGGCCGCGCGCCAGAATCCGGAGCGCAAGCTGACCTACGCCTCGCCGGGCGTCGGTTCGTCGGTGCACCTGACCGGCGCCTATTTCGAGGCCATGGCCGGCATCTCGATGCTGCATGTGCCGTTCAAGGGCACCTCCGCTTCCCTGCCGGCGGTGGCCGGCGGCCAGGTGGATCTGCTGTTCGACAACCTGCCGGGCGCGCTGGCTCAGATCCAGGACGGCGGACTGGTGCGCGGCGTGGCCGTGACGTCGGCGGCGCGCGATCCGTCCGCGCCGGCGCTGCCGACCGTCGCGGAATCGGGGCTGCCGGGCTTCGACGTGACCGCCTGGTTTGCCCTGTACGCACCGCGCGGCACGCCCGAGCCCGTCGTCAGGCAATTGATCGAGGCGGCCCGCGAGGGGCTGCGCTCGCCTGATCTAGCCGCGCGCTTCGCCGCGCAGGGCGCCAAGCCCGGCGCGCTGTTCGGCCCGGAACTGGCCGCGTTCGAGCAGGACGAGCGGCGCAAATGGGGCGGGCTGGTCAAGGACAAGGGCATCACCGCGCAATGAAAAACGGCACCGTTTTGGTCACTGGCGGCAGCCGGGGCATCGGCCGCGCCATCGTCGCGCGGCTGATCGAGGACGGCTACGAGGCCGTCAATTTCAGCCGGGGCGCGCCCGAGTCCCTGTTGCCGGGCGAGACCTTCCGCTCGGTGGATCTGGCCGACGCGCGGGCGGCGGGCGAGGCCGCGCGCGAACTGGCCGCGTCGCGCCCCGTGCTGCATCTGGTCAACAACGCCGGCATGATCGAGGTCGCCGGCATCGAGGCCGTCACGCAGGACGCGCTGGCGCGCACCATGGCCGTCAACCTCGTGGCGCCCGTCGTGCTGCTGCAGGCGCTGCTGCCGGGCATGCGCGCGGCCCGCCACGGACGCGTGGTCAACATCGGCAGCCGCGCCGCGCTGGGCAAGCCTGGGCGCACGGCCTATGGCGCGTCCAAGGGCGCGCTGGCGGCCATGACGCGGACCTGGGCGCTGGAACTGGCGGCCGACGGCATTACGGTGAACACCGTGGCGCCGGGGCCGGTGGCGACGGAACTGTTCAACGCGTCGAATCCCCCCGGCGATCCGCGCACGCGCGCGCTGGAGGCCGCGATCCCGGTGGGGCGCAGCGGTCTGCCGGAAGAAGTGGCGCACGTGGTGGCCATGTTCATGGACCGGCGCGCCGCCTTCGTGACCGGGCAGCTGATCCATGTGTGCGGCGGGGTGTCGGTGGGGGTGGCGGGGTAAGGCGGCGCGACGCTACAAGAGGCGGAATTTCGCGGCGAAGTCGGAGAGCAGCGTGGCGGTGGGCTGGTGCCTGACCAAGAAGCCGCGAAATCCGGATCCCGCGTGCCTGGGCCCGATGCCACGCACGGACCAGGCAACCGGTATCGCTTCGGCCTCGAACGCGGGCACCCAGAATTCGATATCGACGGCATCGTCATGGTGTGTTTCGAGCTGATGCTGCATGTACAGCCAGCGGTACGCCTCCGCGTTGTTCACGTCCTGGGCCTGCTTGAGCGCTTCCTTGAATTCCTCGATGGAGTCGCGGGTCGGCTTCAGCGACTTGAGGTCGGGCGCGGCGGGACGGCGTGAGTAGAAGGCTGCGTCCCGTCCGAATGCCAGGCTGTACTTGAAATCGATCAGCGTATGTCGGCCGTCCTCGTTCAGCAGGACCAGATCCGGCCTGCGATCCCTGCCGTTGCGCGCGAAGACGCGCTCCCGGTTGTCCTGCCAGCGACGCAGGGTGGCAGGGGTTGCCGGACCTGCGAACTGCGGGTCGCATGTGTGGATCCGGTCGTCGCCATATCGCGCGCGCGCATGTTGCAGGCAGGCGGCTTCCCACACCTGGTAAAAGCCCGCCACGCCACGGATATCGCCCGAGCCGTTCATCTCGTGATTCAGGTACACATCCAGCAAGTGTTGTAGTTCGCGGGTGGCGGCGTAGACGGCGGGCGCCTGGGTGCTCATTCTGGCCAGCGCGGAGCGCAGCGTGGACAGGGTCCGGTCCGATTTGCCCGCATACATCGATGCATCGGGGGGGAGCCGGTAAGCGTTCGCGAACTGCGCGGCGATGGCGGCGCACTCGGCACGCAGCCCGGGGCTGAGCGCGGTGCCCGCGCTGTCCGGGAACAGATGGTCGAGCGCGTCCAGGGCGACCCAGACCGCCAGGCCGGAGTAGTCGTCATGCTTGATGCCGAGTTGCCGGCTCGATCCCCACATCTGCTCGAATACCGGCGTTCCGTCGGGCAGGAAATGCGCGTGTTCCAAGGCGCGGCTGATCTGGCGATCATTGAACTGGCTGCTCAGCCCGGGCTTGCGCACTTCCGCCAGGAAATGCGGGTTCCGCAGGCGCCTGATCAAGGCCAGGCATGCGCGCATGCGAGAGAACCCGGGAGCGGGGCCGTCGCCGGGCGTCAGGCGCTGGCCGTCCGTGCCATCGAGCAGGCCGTCACGACGGCAATCGGCGATCTTGTGGTCGGCGAACAGCGTGCAGAAATGCGCGATGGCCCGCGTGATGCGGCCCAGGTGCTCGTGCGGGGAGGGGTCGGGGGGCAGGGCGTATCCGATCGGCAGACGGAGCGTGTGGCGGCCGGTGAGCGTGTCCCGCACCAGTCCAACATAGGATTCCTGCGAGGTCGCTGATTCCGGACCCGCCAGTTCGATATGCCAGGTGTTCACGTCTGCGTAGCGGCGGGCGTGGCGGCCATCAGCGTGTCGATCATGCGCGCCAGGTTGTCGTCGGAGGCGAAGTCGCCGAAGGTGCGCGGCGGCTTGGTCTCGGCGTCCGGAGCCAGGACCAGCTGCGCCAGCGGCTCGCTGTCGCGGGAGAAGACGTTGTCCCACAGGAAGAACATGAGTTTGTTGCGGATGGCCTCGCGGGGTATGACGACGGGGCGGATCTGCCTGTTCAGACTGTCGATCAGCGTTTGCGCGAGTCTTTGCGGACGGGTGGGGTCGATATCGGCTTCCGGCCAGTCCGCGCCGTGTTTCTTATATGCGCTGCTAATGGACGCCACTTTCAGGTTTCTGCCCAGATCGTAGTTTTCCGCGCCGGGGAACACCTTGACCCATTCGCTCTGCAGCTCGGTATTGATGAGCGGACGCAGGCTTTCCCGCAGCGCGGCCAGCGCCTTGTTCCGCCCGGTCTGGCTGTTGCGCAGGAACCAGAGGCCGATCTGTTTGTCGTCCACGTTGCGGCCGGCGAAGGTCTCGGCGATGTGGCTGTTCAGGCGCGACAGGAAGTCGATCCAGCGGTGCGGGGTGCCTTCGAGCAGCGCGTCCCGTTGCGTCTGCATGGCCTCATCGTCCCCCGCGCCCTGCCAGGGCATGTGCTCGAAGTCCCAGCGGCGCTTGAACGCGGTGTCCATGTAATAGACCGATTCATCGCTGGTGTTCATGGTGCCGATCAGCGAGAGCTGGGGCGGCAGCCGCAGCTTGATGCGGGGAATGCCCTTGGCGTCGACCGAGACGGCGACTTTTCGCGGCAGGTCGGCCAGCGTCTTGCCGAGCCGTTCCAGTTCGGTTTCCAGCGCCGCGCGATGCAGGTCGCTCAGGTCGATCGCATACTGGGACCAGCCTTCCGCGTCGCGGTCGAGCAGCTGGAACATGTCGCCGAAGATCTGGGCGCAGTTGCCCCGGTTGATTTCGTCGATGGCGAGCAGCACCGGACCATCGCCGGTATAGGCGCGCGCCAGCGCCTTGAGTAGCGGGCCGGCGTGGATGCGGTATTCGATCCGGGCGCCGTCGTGGACTTCCCTCAGGCGCAGGCCGTTCCAGCCCTTGTCGGGCTCTTGCGACAGCTCGAACTCCTGCTGCTGGATGCGCGATTGCGGCAAGAGCTTGGCGACGAAATCGCCATAGCCATATTCGGGATGGAATGTGGCTTCGATCAGCGCGTCGTCCTGGCCGTCGATGCCCAGCTGCCGCTGCGCCAGCTGGCGCACGGCATGGCTCTTGCCGCAGCCGGGCGGTCCGAACAGGATTTTTTGCAGATAGCGGGGTTCCATCGCATGCGCCGGCATATCAGTCCCTGAAAGTCTGTTGAATGCCGCATGGTAGCAGCGCGGACCTGGCGCATGAGGCCGGCGCGACCGCGAACGGGGCCAGCCGGGGAGCCTGCCTTGCGTCGGGGCCGCCCAGGGCTAGCCCATCGGCCCCAGGTGCCTTTCCATTTCCTTCTTCGACATCTTGCCGGTCGCCTGCACGGCGCCGGCGCGCTCGCGCCGCAGCATGCGCAGCACTTCCGTGGGCGCCACGCCGAAATGCGCGATGAACTTGCGTTGGAAGGTGCGGCGCGACATGCCGCAGGCGTCGGCCATGTCGTCGATCGACCAGCGGGCCGACAGTCGCGCCTCCATCTTCTGCACCAGCTCGCGGAACGGCGCGCCGGCGCGGTCCTGCAGCCGCAGGGTCTGGCTGTACTGGCGCTGGTCGCCGCCGCGGCGCATGAAGACCACCAGCCGGCGCGCCACCTGCTGCGACAGTTCGGGACCGTGGTCGCGCTCGATCAGGGCCAGGGCCAGGTCGATGCCGGCCGAGACGCCGGCCGAGGTCCAGTACTTGCCGCTGTCCACGTAGAGGCGGTCGTCCTCCACCCGCAGCGCGGGGTACAGCTGGCGCAGCCGGTCGGCCGAGCGCCAGTGCGTGGTGACGACGCGGCCGTCGAGCAGGCCGGCGCAAGCCAGCAGGAAGGCGCCGGTGCAGACGCTGCAAGTGCGGCGCGTGCCGGCGTCGCGCCGGCGCAGCCAGGCGCGCGTCTCGCCATGGGCGCTGGCGCGCTCCACGCCGGGGCCGCCGGGCACCACGATCATGTCCACCGGACCATCCCCGTCTTCCGAGAAGGTGCAGTCCACCTGCATGCGCAGGCCCTGGTCCCAGGTGGCGACCACGGGTTCGGCGGCCACGGTGCCCAGCTGGTACAGCGCGGCCTCGGCTTCCTCGTTGGCGGAGCTGAACGCCTGCCAGGGGCCGGCCAGATCCAGCGGCTGGAAGCCGTCGTACAGCACGAAGACGACGCGTTTTGGCGCAATCGGCGCGATGATTGGCACGCGCGGGCCGGTTGCTCCGCATAAGCTCGGGTCTGGCTTTTCCGATGGAGCATCGTCATGCATGTCAATATTCTCTTGTTCGAAGGACTGACCCAGCTCGACATGACCGGGCCTTACGAAGTGCTGGCGAGCGCGCCGGGCTTCACTGTTGATTTTGTCGCAAAAACGCGGGACCCGGTGCGATCCGACCACGGACTGGCCTTCGTGCCGACGCGCACCCTGGCCGATGCGCCGCCCTGCGACCTGCTGGTGGCGCCCGGCGGGCCGGGCACGGATGATGCCATCATCGACGCCGAATGGGTGGATTTCACGCGCCGGCAGGGGCTGGCCGCCAGGTATGTGTTCGGCATCTGCACCGGTTCGCTGCTGCTGGGCGCGGCGGGTCTGCTGCGCGGCCGGCGCGCGTCCAGCCATTGGCGCGCGCGTGAACTGCTGTCGCGGTTCGGCGCCATTCCGAGCGACGAACGCATGTGCGTGGACGGCCATATCTACACGGCGGGCGGCGTCACCTCGGGTATAGACATGGGTTTGAGGGTGGTCGCGGATCTGTGCGGCGAGGACGTCGCCAAGCTGATCCAGCTGCAGGTCGAGTACGACCCCGAGCCGCCGTTCCCCGGCGGCACGCCGAAAACCTCGGACCCGGCCATCGTGCAGCGCTACTTGGCGCAATCGCAGGCGCGCTTCGAGAGCCGGTCGGCAAAGGTGGCGCGCGCCGCGGCGGCGATGCCGGGCTGACGGCGCGGCGCGGCCGCCGCTGGCGGCGGGCAAGGGCGGCAGCGCGCCGCCCCGCGCGCCTCAGCGCGCCAGATGATCCAGCGGCAGCGGGCTTTGCGGCTTGACGGTCTGGATCGCGAAGTTGCTGCGTATGTCCTTCACGCCCGGCAGCTTGAGCAGCGTGTCGAGCAGGAAGCGTTCGTAGCCGCGCAGGTCCGGTACCACCACCTGCAACAGGAAATCGGACTCCCCGGACACCAGGTGCGCGGCGATCACTTCCGGCAGCGCGCTGACCTCCTTGCGAAAGCGGGCGGCGTCGCGCTCGTGGTGGCGCTCGACCTTGACGCCCACGAACACTGTCAGTCCCAGGCCGACCTCGTCCGGCGCCAGCCGGGCTTCATAGCCCTGGATCACGCCCGCGTCCTCCAGCATGCGCACCCGGCGCAGGCAGGGCGAGGGCGACAGGCCGATCTGCTCGGCCAGCTCGACATTGCTCAGCCTGCCGTTCTTCTGCAGGGCTTCCAGGATGCGGCGGTCGTAGCCGTCCAGTTGATGCTTGGGCGATGGGTTTGGCATGGAATTGAAGAAACTGTTTTTTTGATAGTCACTCGTGCTAATAATGATAGTCTCATTGGCATGAATCGCAAGCACATGCCAGCCCGTTTTTCCTAGAATGACGCCCTGCGCAGCAAGATCGAAGGAGGGCCGTCATGGCCGATATGGCGTTGTTTCTAGGGGCACTGGTGATCGTCTATGTGGTGCCGGGTCCGGACATGATCCTGCTGCTCGAAACCGGGCTGCTGCGCGGACGGGCGCCCGCGCTGGCGGTGGCGCTGGGGCTGGCGATCGCGCGCGCCGCGCACGTCACGCTGGCGGCGCTGGGGCTGGCCGCGCTGTTCCGCGCGCATCCCTGGGCCTTCGACGCGGCCCGGCTGGCGGGTGGCTGCTATCTGATGTGGCTGGGGGTGAAGCTGCTGCGCGCCGGTCCCATGTCCTACGAGGCCGGCGGCGCGGCCGACGCCGCGAAGACGACCAGCTGGCGCGGCGCGCTGATGTCCGGCGTGCTGACCAATGTGCTCAATCCCAAGGCCTTGCTGTTCTGCTCGGTGCTGCTGCCGCAGTTCGTGTCGCCGGCGAGCGGTCCGGTGGGCCGGCAGTTCGCCGTGCTGGGCGTGATCCTGGTCAGCCTGGGGCTGGCGTTCGATGTGCTGTGCGCGCTGGCGGGCGGCGCGATGGGGCGCTGGCTGTCGGCCAGCCCGAAGGCGCAGAAGATCCAGAGCCTGGTCTTTGGCACCGCGCTGATCGGCTTCGGCCTGCGCCTGACGTTGGCCGAGCGGCCGGCTTGATAGCGGCCCCCCGGTACGCGCCAGCGGCTGGCGGCGCCACGCGGCCTCAGCGCGGATCCAGCGCCAGGTCGCTGTCCTCGGGTTCGTCGACGAAGCGCGACGCGTCGCCGCGCAGCTCCTCCAGCGACATCCCCTTGGTCAGCTCCAACGCCTGGCGCTCGAACAGGCGGCGGTAGACGCCGCCGGGACGACGGATCAGCGTCTCGTGATTGCCCTCCTCGATCACGCGGCCATGGTCCATGACCAGCAGCCGGTCCAGCGCGCGCACCGTGGACAGCCGGTGCGCCACCACCAGCGTGCTGCGGCCTTCCATCAGGCGCTCCATGGCCTGCTGGATCAGCACCTCGCTTTCGCTGTCCAGGCTGGACGTGGCCTCATCCAGGATCAGGATGGGCGCGTCCGCGAGGAAGGCGCGAGCGATCGCCACGCGTTGGCGCTCGCCGCCGGACAGCTTCACGCCGCGCTCGCCCACCATCGTGTCATAGCCCTTGGGCAGGCGCATGATGAAGTCGTGCGCGCTGGCCTGCCGCGCCGCGTGCTCGATCTCGGCCTGCGTCGCGCCGGGCCGGCCGTAGGCGATGTTCTCGGCCAGCGTGCGGTGGAACAGGATGGGCTCCTGCTGCACGATCGCGATCTGACGGCGCAGCGAGGCCTGCTGCGCCTGGGCGATGTCCTGCCCGTCGATCAGGATGCGGCCTTCGTTGACGTCGTACAGGCGCTGGATCAGCTTGATGAACGTGGTCTTGCCCGAACCCGAATGGCCCACCAGCCCGACGCGCTCGCCCGGCGCGATGCGCGCCGAGAAATGCTCGTACAGTGGCGTGTCGTGCGCGCCGTAGCGGAAGGTCACGTCGTCGAAGCGGATCTCGCCCTCGGTGATGCGGATCGCGCCCGCGCCCGGCTTGTCGGCCACGCCCAGGGGCTGGCGTTCCAGCGTCACCAGTTCCTCCATGTCGTTGATCGAGCGTTGCAGGTTGCGGATGTCCGTGCCCACTTCGCGCAGATAGCCCTGCAGCATGAAGAACATGGTCAGCGCGAAGGTGATGTCGCCCACGCTGGCCTGGCCGCGCGCCCACAGCCACAGCGATGCGCCGATCATGGCGACCTGCATCAGCGCCAGCATGGCGCCCTGCACGCCGGCGTTCAGCGTGCCGCGCATCCAGGTGCGGCGGGTGCGGCGGCGCCACTTGTCGACCACGCGCGCCAGCCGCGCTTCCTCGCGCCGTTCGGCGCCGAAGGCCTTGACCACGGCGTTGCAGGTCACGGCGTCGGCCAGCGCGCCGCCCATGCGCGTGTCCCAGGCGTTGCCCAGGCGCGCGGCCGGCGCCACGTAACGCAGCGACAGCAGCGCGGTGAACGCGATATACATCACCGAGCCCAGGCCCACCACCAGCCCCATCAGCGGCCAGTGCCAGCCCAGCAGCGCGGTGGCGCCCACCAGCATCACCACCGAGGGCAGCAGGGCGATCAGCAGCGTGTCGTTGAGCTGGTCGACCGCCCACATGCCGCGCGTGATCTTGCGCACGGTCGAACCGGCGAAGCTGTTGGCGTGCCAGTCGGTGGACAGGCGCTGCACGCGGTGGAAGGCGCTGGACATCATGCCGTTCATCATGCGCAGCGTGAAGCCGATGATGCTGTAGTACACGGCCTGGCGCAGCAGCATGGCGCCCAGGCCCAACGCGACCAGCAGCCAGAATGCCGTCATGGCCGCGTGCCAGACCTGCGCGTCGCCGGCCGCGCCGGAGGCCACGGCGTCGATCAGCTTGCCGGCGTACAGCGGGGTCAGCACGTCGGCGACGGCCGCCAGCAGCGCCAGCGCCATGATGAGCGGCGTGCGCAGGGGCTGCCGGGCCCAGTGGCGGAAGGTATAGCCCAGGACATCCGTGAAGGCCTGTCCTCGTTGATTCGATTTTTTGATAGCCATATGCAATGGCCTGACGCCACGGGACGCGCCAGGAATCCTTGTGTAAAGGAGGAAAAACGACCCGGCGCCGGGTGGGCGCGGGCATTGCGTTTTGGGTTGGTGACAGGCGCGGAGGACCAGTCGCCTGATACGCGTCAGGCGATGGGTCCGCGCGGGCGACGACTTAGGAGCGTCGCGGAGACACGCGCGGGATGGCGGTATGCGGATTCATCATCTTGCGCCTCCCAGTGGTGTGTTGAATGAAGATAAGAAAATAGGACGAATGCCCGAACGAATGATTCTATAGAACGGACACATGTGAATCAACCGCGTACGCGGACCCTGTCGGTTTTTTTCAACGCGATCGTTGCGCGTAGGCCGCGAGGTCGGTCCAGCACTGCCGCGTGTAGGCATGGAATGCATCCAGCACCGTCGACGGCGTGCGGCCGGCCAGGCGCGCCAGCGCATAGTGGCCGCGCCGCTCGCGGTCCGGCGCGATGGGCACTTCCCGCAGCAGGCCGGCTTCCTGCTCGCGGCGGGTCACGCTGATCACGCCGAGCAGCAGCGCGTCGCTGTCCAGCGCCAGGCGCGTCAGCGCTTCCAGGTTCTCGCAGCGCACGGTCACCATTTGCTCGGGCGCGCCGCCCGGGCCCAGGGTCTCGGCCAGCCGCAGCGAGACTTCCGGACTGAGCGAGGTGGACGCGACCGGGTATTGCCGGATCTGCGCGACGCCGACGCGCCGATGCGCCAGGATGGGATGTCCGGCCCGGCACACCAGGCCGGCGCGCAACGGCGCCAGCGGCTGCGCGTAGATGTCCGGCGCGTCGTGCAGCAGGCGCGCGTCGCAGACCAGCGCGTCGATGCGTTCGGCGCGCAGCAGCGCCAGCAGCGCATCGGTCGCGCCCAGCTCCACGCTGACGCGCACCTGCGGATGGCGCGCCGTCATATGGGCCAGCAGGGGAGACAGCAGCAACGAGGCCGGAGTGGGACTCAGGCCGATGTTGAGGCTGCCGGATTCGCCGCCGTGCATGCGCTTGAGTTCGCGCTGTAGCTCGGTCTCTTCGTGGCGCATGCGGCGCGCGCGCTCCACGGCGCAGGCGCCGTAAGCGGTCAGGCGTAGCCGGCGCGTGCCGCGGTCGAGCAGCGGCAGGCCCAGCTCGGTTTCCAGGGCCTGGATGCTGCGGCTGAGCGCGGGCTGCGACAGGTTGACCGCTTCCGCCGCGCGCGAGAACGTGCCATGTTCGACCACGGCGAGCAGGTGCTTGAGCTTCTGGAAATCCATAATTCGAACGCATGAAATGTATGAAATAAATGCATTGGAATTATAAATTGGCTCTCCGTATCATGAAGCCGCGATGGCGTCCGCAGAGGCGCCGCGCGGCGCGCGGGGCCGGCATGGCCCGGCGTCACTGTTCATGGAGACAAGATTCAAATGAAGCAGCAATTCCTGTCGGCCGCCATCCTGGCGGCCTGTGCGCACGCGGGCGTTCACGCCGCGCCTGCACCGCAATCGTCGCCCCCCGTTTCCGCCGCCGCCGTTCCCGCCTCGCGGCCCGCCGCCAGCGGCCAGGTCACCATCCGCCGCGATGAATACGGCATGCCCCATGTCTATGCCGCCACGGTGCACGGCATCTTCTACGGCTACGGCTACGCCGTGGCCCAGGACCGGCTGTTCCAGATGGAAATGGCCCGCCGCGCCACGCAGGGCAAGACGGCGGAAGTGCTGGGGCCGTCGATGGTGGCGTTCGACAAGTCCATACGCGGCAACTTCTCGCCCGAGCGCATCCAGCGCCAGCTGGCCGCGATGTCGCCGGAAGATCGCCAGATCCTGGACGGCTACGCCGCCGGCATGAATGCCTGGATCGCGCGGGTGCGCGCCGAGCCCGGCCGCCTGATGCCCAAGGAATTCAACGACCTGGAATTCCAGCCGTCGGACTGGACCGCCTATGACGTGGCGATGGTGTACGTGGGCACCATGGCCAACCGTTTTTCCGATGCCAACAGCGAGATCGACAACCTGGCGCTGCTGACCGCATTGAAGGACCGGCACGGCGAGGCGCGGGCCATGCAGATATTCAACCAGCTGCGCTGGATGACGGACAGCCGCGCGCCGGTCACCGTGCCGGAGGAAGAGGGCAGCTACCGGCCGGGCGTCGCCACATCGGGCGCCGCCGCCCCGGGCGCGTCGGCCTTGTCCTATGCGCTGCCGCGCTACGACGGCACGCCGCCCATGCTGGAGCGCGTGCCGCGCGATCCGCAGACGCGCGGCGTGCTGGACGGCCCGCCGGACGCGCTGCGCGAACGGCTGCTGGCGCAGTTCGCCGAGTCCGGCCAGCCGGGCATCGCGGGCTGGCCCACCACCAGCAATATCTGGCTCGTCGGGCGCGACCACGCCCGGGATGCGCGCGCCATCCTGCTGAACGGGCCCCAGTTCGGCTGGTGGAACCCCGCCTACACCTACGGCATCGGCCTGCACGGCGCGGGCTTCGATGTGGTGGGCAACACGCCCTTCGCCTATCCGAGCGTGCTGTTCGGCCACAACGCGCACGTGGCCTGGGGGTCGACGGCGGGTTTCGGCGACGACGTCGACATCTACGCCGAGAAGCTGGATCCCGCCGACCGCACGCGCTACTTCCACGACGGCCAGTGGAAACGCATGGAGAAACGCAGCGAACTCATTCTGGTCAAGGGCGGCGAGCCGGTGCTGATGGATGTGTACCGCAGCGTGCACGGCCTGATCGTCAAGTTCGATGAGTCGCAGCACGTCGCCTACGCCAAGGCGCGTGCCTGGGAGGGTTATGAGATGCAGTCGCTGCTGGCCTGGGTGCGCAAGACGCAGTCGGCCAACTGGGACCAGTGGAAGACCCAGGCGGCGCGTCACGCGCTGACCATCAACTGGTACTACGCCGACGATCGCGGCAATATCGGCTACGCGCACACCGGCTTCTATCCCAAGCGCAAGCCCGGCCACGATCCGCGCCTGCCGGTGCTAGGCACCGGCGAGATGGATTGGGACGGCATGCTGCCGTTCTCCACCAATCCGCAGGTGTACAACCCGCGCCAGGGCTTCATCGCCAACTGGAACAACCAGCCCATGCGCGGCTATCCGTCCACCGACCTGTTCGCCATCGTCTGGGGCCAGGCCGACCGCTACGCCGAGATCGAGACGCGCCTGAAGGCCATGACCGCGCAGGGCGGCCGGGTCAGCCCGCAACAGATGTGGGACCTGATCCGCACGACCAGCTACGCCGACGTCAACCGTCGCCACTTCCTGCCCTTCCTGCAACGCGCGGTGGCGGGGCTGCCTGCCGGCGACGAGCGCGCGCGGCTGGTGGCCGGGCTGGCGGCCTGGGACGGCATGAACACCGCCGAGCGCACGCCGGGCTACTACGACAACGCGGGGCCGGCGGTGATGGATGCCTGGCTGCGCGCCATGCTCAAGCGCACGCTGGCCGACGCGATGCCGGCCGAGTTCTTCAAGTGGTACAGCGCCACCGGCTATCCCACCACGGCCGCGCCGTCCACGGGCTCGATCAACCTGACCGTGGGCGTGAAGGTCCTGTTCAATGCGCTGGCCGGGCCGGACGCCGGCGTGCCGCAAGGCTACGACTTCTTCAACGGGCAGCGACCCGAGACGGTCACGCTGGCGGCGCTGGACGATGCGCTGGCCGCGCTCAAGCTGGCCTACGGGCCCGACCAGGCGGCCTGGAAAGTGCCCGCCGGCCCCATGGTCTTCGCGCCCAAGAACTTCCTGGGCGTGCCCCAGGCCGATGCGAAGGCCACGCTGACCTATCCGGTCGCGCAGAACCGGGGCACCGAGAACAACATGACCGTGTTCGACGGCAGGACGGTGCGCGCGGTGGATGTGGTCGCGCCGGGGCAGAGCGGCTTCGTGGCGCCGGACGGCACGCTGTCGCCGCACGCCCGCGACCAGCTAGACCTGTACACGGGCTTCGGCAGCAAGCGGGTGTGGTTCACGGACGCCGAGGTCCGTGAGCACGCTAGGTCGACAGAGACGTTGCGCTACTGAGCGCCTGTCCGCCCTGGCGCCGGGCCAGCAGCGCGTACAGCCCCTGCCCGCGCAGCAGCTGTTCGTGCGTGCCGGCCTCGGCCAGCGCGCCCTGGTCCAGCACCAGGATCAGGTCCGCGTCGCGGATGGTGGACAGCCGGTGCGCGATCACCAGCGTGGTGCGATGGCGCATCAGCGTGTCCAGCGCGCCGCGCACCTGCATCTCGGACAGCGTGTCCAGGTGCGAGGTGGCCTCGTCCAGGATCAGCACCGGCGCGTTCTTCAGGAACGCCCGCGCGATCGAGATGCGCTGGCGCTGGCCGCCCGACAGCTGCATGCCGCGTTCGCCGACGCGGGTGCGCAGGCCGTCGGGCAATGCCTTGACGAAATCCGCCAGCGCGGCCTGTTCCAGCGCCCGCTGGAGTTCCTCGCGGCTGGCCTCGGGGCGGGCCAGCAGGATGTTGCCCTCCAGCGTGTCGTTGAACAGGTAGGTGTCCTGCGTGACCAGCGCGACCCGCTCGCGCAGGCTGTCCAGCTTCAGGCCGCGCAGGTCGGCGCCGTCCAGCCGGACCGCGCCCGATTGCGGATCCCAGAAGCGCAGCAGCAGGCTGGCCACGGTGCTCTTGCCCGCGCCGGACGCGCCCACCACGGCCACCGTGGCGCCGGCGGGCACGGTGAAACTCAGGTCCTTGAGCGTGTTGTCGCGCTTGCCGGGATAGGCGAAGCTGACGTGCTCGAAGGCCAGCGACAGGCCCTGCGTCGAGACCGGCGCGTCCGCCGGCCCATCGTTCACCGGCACCGGTTCGTGGCTGACCACGTGCAGCCGGCGCGTGGCGGCGATGGTGTCGGCCAGCTGGCGGCTGACCTGCGAGATCTCCGATACCGGCAGGAAGGTGGCCAGCGCGATCAGCACCAGCAGCGGCAGCATGCCGGCCGACAGCGTGCCGGCGGCGACCTGCAGACCGCCGGTGACGGCCACGGCCAGCCCGCCCAGGCCGGCGGCCAGTTCGAAGTTGGCGTTTTGTCGCGACAGGTCGCGCTGCATGGACAGCCGGCGTTCGCGATAACGGTCGGCGGCCTGCAGGAACTCGTCGCGGCGGCGGCCGGTAGCCTGGAAGGCCGTCAGGTCGGCCAGGCCCTGGATGGTGTCGGCGGTGTGGGCGCTCATCTCGCCCAGCGCCTGGCGGGCGCGGTCGCCCAGCGCGTCGATGCGGCGGCGGCCGCGCACCGGCGACAGCAAGGCATAGGCCAGGAAGGGCAGCAGGGCCAGCGCCACCGGCCAACTGTAGAACGCCAGGAAGCCCAGCACCGACAGCGGCACCGCCAGCGAGACGATGGCCGGGGCGATGGTGTGCGCGTAGAAGTACTCGACCATCTCGATGTCCTGCGTGGCCAGCGCCACCAGGTCGCCGGAGCGGCGTTGCAGCAGGTAGGCGGGCGCCAGCCGTTCGAGCTTGTCATAGAGCTTGACGCGCATGTCGGCCAGCAGCCGGTACGCCATCGCATGCGCCAGCCAGGATTCGAGCCAGTGGAACAGCGCGGCCAGCGGCGCGGTGGCGAGCAGGGCGATGATCAGCGCCTGGATTTCGCGGCCGTCGCGGATGGCGGCCACGACCAGCGCGCTCAGCACGCCCACGCCGATGAAGGCGGCCACGCGCGCCACGCCCAGCAGGATGGTGGCGATCAGCGTGCCGCGCCAGGGCCGCACCACCGACAGCAGCGTGCCCAGCGTGTCGCGCCAGCCCACCTGGGCGGCGTCCACGTCGAGCGGGCGCGCGCCGGGGGCTTGCGGGTTGTCCAGGTCCGGCTCGTCCCGGCCATTTTCGCGCGGGTCACGCGTGACAGTGGTGGACACAGGCGTCGACGCCGAGACGGCGGGCGAGGGCGCGGCGCCGGCGTGGCCGGTCAAGGTCTGGGCGCGCGCGACGCCGGCGTCCGCCATGTTGGTCCGCGCGTCGGCCTGCGCATCGGCCTGCGCATCGGCCTGCGCATCGGCTTGCGCGTCGGCCGGCCGCGCCAGCGTCGCAGCCTGTTCGCGCATCAGCCGGTGATACAGGCCGCCCTGGCGCATCAGTTCGGCATGGCTGCCGGACTCGACCACGCGGCCCTGGTCCAGCACCAGGCAGCGGTCGGCGCCGATCACGCTGGCCAGCCGGTGCGCCAGGATCAGCGTGCTGCGGCCTTCCATCAGCCGGTCCAGCGCCTGCTGGATCAGCGCTTCGTTCTCGGCGTCGACCGAGGACAACGCCTCGTCCAGGATCAGAATGGGCGCGTCGCGCAGCAGCGCGCGGGCGATCGCCAGGCGCTGGCGCTGGCCGCCGGACAGTTGCAGCCCGCGTTCACCGATGCGGGTGGCGTAGCCGTCGGGCAGCGCCATGATGAAGTCGTCGATGTTGGCGGCGCTGGCGGCCGCGCGCAGCTGCTCGCGGCTGGCGTCGGGGCGGCCCAGGCGCAGGTTGTCCTCGATGGTGCCGTGGAACAGCATGATGTCCTGGCTCACCAGCGCGATCTGCGACAGCAGCGTGTCGGCGTCGAGCTGGTTCAGGTCATGTCCGCCCACGCGCACCGTGCCGGACTGCGGCACGCACTCGCGCAGCAGCAGGCGCACGATGGTGGACTTGCCGGCGCCGCTGGGGCCCACCACGCCGACCCGTTCGCCGGCGGCGATGCGAAAGCTCAGGCCCTGGTGCGCGGGCCGCTCGGGCGTGTAGGCGAAGGCGACGTTGTCGAATTCGATGGTGGGCGCGAGCGTGGCGGGGGTGGCCCTGTCGGCGGACAGCGGCGGGGTCAGCGGCCGCGCGTCCATCAGCATGTGGATGCTGGCGGCGGCCGACTGGCCCAGCATGCCCTGGTGCAGCACCGAGCGCAGGTCGCGCAGCGGACGGAAGATCTCGGTGCCGGCCATCAGCACGATCAGCAGCGCTTCCACGCTCATGTCGCCGGCGGCCACGCGCCAGGCGCCCAGCGTCAGCGCCAGCGCGGCGCCCAGGGCCACGCCCAGGTCGGTGATGCCGCGCGTCAGCAGGCTCACCGACAGCACCCAGAAAGTGTTGTCCGAGAGCTTGCGCGCGCGCTCGGCCAGGCGCTCGCCCCAGGCCTTGCCCTGGCCATAGGACTTGAGCGTGGGCAGGCCCTGCATGGCGTCCAGGAAGTCCTCGCCGAACTCGTTCAGCGAGCGGGTGCGCGCCAGGCTGGCGCGGCGGTCCAGCATGTGCACGGCCATGGGGCCGGCCAGCGCGAACAGCGCCGCCGCCAGCAGCACCAGCGCCGTGGGCACGTCCCAGAACGCGATCACGGCGAAGATGGCGAAGGGCGCGGCGGCGGCGATGGCCAGCTGCGGCAGGTACTGACCAAAGAAGGTCTGCAATTGCTCGACGCCGTCGACCACGGTCAGCATCACCCCGCCGGTGCGCTGGCGCGCGAACCAGGCCGGTCCCAGCGCCACGATGCGGTCGTACAGCCGGCCGCGCAGCGACAGCTGGATGGCGGCCGAGGCGCGCTGCGCCTGCACCGTGCGCCAGTGGTCGAGCTGAGAGCGCAGCAACACCATGAGCGCCGCGTCGGCGGCCGGCCAGGCCCAGTCGTTCCAGGGCGCGCCGTCGAACACGCGCGCCAGCATCAGGCCCAGGAAGACATAGCGGGCAATGCCTGCCGCCAGCGCCAGCAGGCCCAGCAGGATGCCGCCCGCCATGCCGGCGCGCAGGCCGCGCGTCAGGCGCCAGAGTCTCGCGTCGAAATACATATCGATGTTCCTTCGTTGTCCTTCGTATGAGCGACCGGATCGCCCGCGCGATGCGTGCCAGGATACGGTCCATGCGGCTCATGGTCCCCGATCGCGCGCGAACGCGAAAGCGATGGTTTTTCAATACACGGTTGAGATAAACTCAACCCATGCCCGACTTGCCCACCCATACCCCGCCGCTGGCGGCGCTACGCGCCTTCGAGGCCGTCGCCCGGCTCGGCAGCCTGAGTCGCGCCGCGGTCGAGCTGAGCGTCACCAAAAGCGCGGTCAGTCATCAGTTGCGGGCGCTGGAATCGGACCTGGGCGCCACGCTGCTGCACCGGGGCGGTACCCTGCGGCGGGCCCAGGTGACCGAGGCCGGCGCTACTTTGCTTGTATCCGTACAGCAGGCTTTGACCCTGCTGGAGACTGCCTGCCGCAACGTCCGCGTGGCCGTGCGCAGCAAGCGGCGTCATAGCCTGAACCTGTCGGTCAACCCCTCGCTGGCCGCGCTGTGGCTGGCGCCGCGCATCGGCCGCTTCATCGAGCTGCATCCGGACATCGATGTGCAGGTATTCCTGCACGCCAGCCAGGATCCGGCCTGGAAGGCCCAGGACATCGACCTGGCCTTCCTGCACGTGCGCGAGCACGGACCGCACCTGCCGCAGCCCGGCGACATCCGGCTGATGAGCGAGACCGTGGTGCCGGTGTGCAGCCCGGCGCTGGTGCCGCCCGGCGAGCGCGATGATCCGCGCGTCTTCGCGCGCCACCGCTGGCTGGAGGAAAAGCACGTCGACAGTCCCGAGACGTCCTGGGACACCTGGAGCGCCCGGCTGGGCCTGGATCCGTCGGAGCGGCAGGAGCCGCTGGTCCTGAGCGGATTGAGCACCGTGGTGGCCGCCGCCGCGGCGGGCGTGGGCATCGCGCTGGGCCGCGCGCCGCTGGTCGACGAGGAGCTGGCCAGCGGCCGGCTGGTGCCCTTGATGCCGCGCCTGAAGCTGGCCGGATCCTGGGGCTATGTAATGCGCATGCAGCCCAACCGGCCGATGGACGCGGCGCTGCCGGCGCTGGTGGAATTCCTGGCCGAGGAAGGGCGTAGTCCCGGGACATGGCAGAATCTGTCGCGGGAACCCGGCTGAACCCGGCGCGCAGGCCGCGCGCGGCGTCAGCCCAAGACGGAGAAAGCGGATGACGAGGTTGACGCAGCGTTTGCCAGTGCTGTTCCTGGCGTTGCTTGCCAGTTCGCTCGCCCATGCCGACAGCGCGCACCTGCAAGTCGTGCAGGCGGTGGCGGGCAAGGAGGCGGAGGGCCGGGGCGAGTATGTCGATGTCACCTTCACGCCGGGCAGCCGCGGTCCGCTGGCCGAGTTCACGCGAGCGCGCGTCGGCAAGCGGGTCGAATTCCGCGTCGACGATCAGATCCTGACCGTGGTGACGGTGCAGGGCGCCATCGAAACTTCCGGCCTGCGCCTGTCGGCCGGCGGCTCGGGCTTTGGCGGCAAGTCCGCCGCCGACATCGAGCGCATCCTGGAACCCGGCACCTATGTCGAGGTCGCCGACGCCGGCAAGGCAGAATCGGACCGCGTGCTCAACCTGGACGCCGGCACGCCCGTCGACGCGGGCGCGCCGGGCGAGCCGCAGGCGCGCAAGCGCACGACGCGCCCGCAACCCTGAGTGATTTCCGGCGGCCGCGCGGGGCGCGTCCGCAATACATCGAGGTATGCCGTGATCAATCCCGAAGCTGTTCTGCGTCTGGCCGTGCTGGTGGCGCCCATGAGCCTGATCCTATCGGCCTGCGTCACCGCGAAGGCGACTTCCGCGCCCGCCTGCGGCGACTTCCTGGACAAGCAGGGCGACAAGCCCGCCTACATCGAATACCAAGGGTGCCACGCGGAATACGAAGGGCAGGGCAAGCCGCTGGTGGCGCGTTACCGGCTGGATGGAACCCACGCGGCCGAAGCCGAGGACTTCCTGCGCCGGCGCTACGGCATCCAGCCTTTGCGCTTTGTGTGCTGCGGCTGGGAGTCGACGCCGCATTCCTGGGTGGATGACGGCCATGCCTGGAACCTGGTGTTCGCGTCGGAGGAAACGCTGTTGTCGGCGCGCGCGCAGTGGTCGCGCATACCGACCTTCCATATCCGGGTGGAGCAGTACACCGAGGAGCCTTGACGAGGCGCTATTTCACCGCGACGGAATCGGCGTCGGAAAATCGGAATATCTCGGTGTATAGCGGTTCGTTCCAATAGTTCAGCCGTCCCGCCAGTTCCTCGCGCGCGCCCTTGTAGTCTTCCAGCAGTCCGGGATAGCTCAGATAGGTCTTGTCCGCCTCGCCGTAGATGCGCGTGAAGGATCGGGACATCAGCGCCTTGCCTGCGGGATCCTTCAAGGCATATTCGATGATCGTGACAGGCTTGAACGAGTCCGTCGCGGACGTGGCCCCGTAGCCCACAGTCAGTCTCAACATGAGCTGCATATAGCCTTCCGTGGCGATCATGTCTTCCGATTTGCTCAACGCCAGATCCGCGTTGCCGCTGGGGCGCTTCACCTGCGTGAGCTTGACTTCCCGGCCGTCCTTTTCGAGCAGATCCCCCAGCTTTCTGGCGAAATCCCGGTTCATGCTTTGATCCGGCATGTTGTCGGCGATCTGCTTGGAAAATTCCTCGGACCGGCGTTGCGCGCGGGCCGGAGCATCCAGCTTGTGCGCGGCATGGGTGGCCAGGCCGATGAGCGTGCCGATGGGGCCGAGTATGCCCAGGACGTTGGCGGATTGTGATCCGCCCAGGTCGACCACCGTGAAATCATCGGCGTGATAGAACACTTCGACCTTTCTGCCTGATTCAATCGCCGCCCGGTTGGCCTGCTTGTCGAGCTGGTACTTTGGTGGGGGTTGTTGCGTTGCGCATCCCGCCAGCACGATGACAATGACCGCCAGAAGTTTCTTCATGTCCGCTCTCAGGTTTGGAAATAGCTTCAGGAAACGCGGATTGAGCGTACGGTGCGAATTGGCAGGGCGGAATCAGAGAATTCCTAAAGATATTGAGCAAAATTGAACCGAGCGGCGGTTGGCGCGGTCGCCGCGGCGGCCCCGCCCAAACAAA
>NZ_JCBANH010000013.1:0-95442 GCF_059760925.1 Achromobacter sp. 1011791174 | reverse complement strand
TCGAAGACTGGCGCGTCGAGTACAACACCGAACGCCCGCATAGCGCGCTGGGATACTTAACGCCGGAGCAGTTTGCTCAGGCGCATCGGCAACAACGGTTTTTAACCCTGGACTCTATGTCGGTGCCGTACTAAGTCTGGGGGCAGGTCACAAAAACTTTAACCATAGTAGGTACACAAAGGCACCTGCCAGCGCAATAGTAGGCTGCACGCAGACTGGCGTTACCAACATGCTCATTCCAGTAGGTAAATGGACTATTGCCATATGACCAAGAAGGTGTATCTCGCGCACAACGCCTGCCTTAATGCAGGTTACGATCTAAATGTGCTCCGTGCAGGAATTCAATCTGCGGGTGGAACGATCGTTGACCGCCCCGAGGATGCCGATGAAATAGTGTTCTCCGGATGCTCCGTACGCGAACACTGGGTCGATGACGCCATCGACCAGGTTGGCGAGGCCATCTCCCGAGCGCCCCGCGCGCGAGTTGTTGTCACAGGATGTATTGCAAATACCAGCTCAGAGAAGGTGCGCAGTAGCGTCGGTGATGGTCGGATTGCGATCATGCCTCTTTCTGATGTTCTGAAGGAAAGCACCAGCCTACCCTTCGCAGAGGTTGACCGACGCAACTCGCAGGGTGCCAGCGATCGCTTCGAGTCGACTTCATTCGAAGGTCTTCACAATCTGCGCAACAGGGTTGGACTGGCTAAGTGCGCGGTGGTAGCCGAGCTGGAAGAAGAAGACAGGCGATACGGTACCGAGCTGGTTCGGGTTTATCAACAGACGACCAAAGGGTTCGTGTTCTACGCTGAGCACGACCCATGCGAGATGATCACTGTCACTCGTAGTTGCCTTTACCAATGCAGCTTCTGCAATATTCCGCGAGGACGTGGTGAGTACACGTCAGTGCCGCTCACCGACGTGCTGGCCAAGGCTAAAGCAGCAGTGGACCGGGGGATCTCCCACTTGGTCCTGATCGGGGACGAAGTCGGAAACTACGGGGTTGGGTCGAACGGCCCGCGCTTTGTGGACATGGTGAAGTCTTTATTGGACATCTCACCGGCTGTAAAGCTGTCGATTCGGTACATCGAACCAAAGCCCTTCCTAAAGAACTTTGAGGACATCCTAGCCTGGGGCCAGGCTGGTCGTCTGCAACTACTGTACATCTCTCTACAGAGCGGATCCCCGAGCGTGCTCAAGGCAATGCACAGGGGCTACGATATCCAGAAGGTTGCTCAGGCTCTATGGGAGTTTCGTAGCAGCACCCCTTCTGTGCTCTATGGGAACTGGCTTGTGGGGTTCCCCAACGAGTCCGAGGAAGACTTTCAGCAAACCGTTGAACTGGCTCGAAGACTTGATTTCCATATCAACGTCGCCATCCCATTTTCCGCTAGACCGGGGACACCGGCCTACTCCATGGAGCATCAAGTGAATGCTGCCGTAATTACATCTCGGGTGGAGCGTCTGACAGACCTCGCGGCAGAGCTGAAGGCTGACATGATGCGCCCGCTGATGGGAAATCTGACTCAACCTCGACGTGATGAGCTTCTGAACTTGATCCGTCGCGCAGAGCGCGATCAGTACTCTCCACCTGAGCCCGGCAAGCGACGTACTATTCCTCTTACCGTGCAGACCACATGAACAATCAAAACTGGAGCCAATGCCCTTACGTCGTGGTCGACGTTGAGGGCAATGGGCAGGACCCGCATGATCTGATCGAGATCGCGACAGTTCAGATCATTGATCGCCAGGTGCAATTAGCCAAGTCTTGGGGCGTTCGTCCCCCGCGGCCGATTACTACCAGGGTCATCGATATTCACGGTATCACCAACGAGATGGCTGCTGCCTTTCAGCCCTGGAGGGTAAACGCGGGCGAAATCCTGGCTGAAATGGAAGGCCGCGTCGTGGTTGGTCATAACGTGGGTGTGGACGCCCGCGTCATTGCCCATACTGAGCCAGACTGGCGGCCTTTGGCTCTCATCGACACCAGGGCATTGGCCAAGCATGTCCTACCAGGCAGGACTGAATACTCACTACGGGCACTGGTAGGCGATCTGCTCCCAGACAGCGCAAACTGGACCCAGCATAGGGCTGCTGACGATGCCTTAGTTACAGCCCATCTGTTCATTCGGCTTGCCTCGATGCTTGAGGAAAAGGTCGATCTCACCTTCCTGACGCTCGCGAGGATCGCACGGGCCAGCGAAGACACCTATCTCAAGTCCCAACAAGGAAGCCTGTTCTGATGCCGAAGTTCATCGCGGTTACCGGTACCCACTCGACTGGAAAGTCTACCTTCGTCGACCACCTCACCGCCATTGCAGAAAAGCGAGGACTTCGCGTTGGTAAGGTTAAGGACAATGCCGCTGAATGCGCTAAGGCTGGCTTTCCCATTCTTAGGGATCACACCTTCAATAGCACGCTGTGGATCATGGCGACCGTGATCCGTGAGGAGCAACATGAGGGTCTAGCTGCTGACCTGGTAATCGTCGATCGCCCGGTATCCGATGCTATCGGCTATTTGGAGGCGGCCCTTGCAGTGACAGGCCGGGACATGGCCCCCAAGGATCGGGACTATCTGTATGCCTTGGCCAAGCTTCACGCCCCTCGGTACGATCTGTTGTTTAAGACAGTCCTCGATGAGAGCGTACCGCTTGGCCCGGGTCGGGACCCTGACTTGGCTTACCGAAAGGATGTGGATCTCCACATAGGCGCGGCCCTTTCCAAGCTTGGGGTGCCGCCATTGGATCCTCGCAGCGACGAGGGCATGGCGCAGGCGTTGGCGCTGATTGCTTCAATCCCCAAGATAATCAAGTAGGGGTGTCGGTCGGAGTTTGGCTGAAAGCAAGCTTCCCACGAACTCATCGCAATGCCGGCACTCAACGAGGCCTCATTCATTCGTTGACTGTGGCTATCGCCCGAGCGAGGGCGTTCAACAACTGCTTCTAGCTGGCAGCGGCCTCTGCTCGATGTCTGGTGCTGACCCATTGCTGTCGGTCGACACGTTGATGCTTCGAAGGCGGCTATCGGAGCGAAACGGTCATCCCGGCCCCGTCCATCAGGGATTACTCATCGGCCGAAGCAGCCGTTAGGCATCAACTCAATTAATATCCACTTCCGAGGCTCCTCGCTAATTCGAAGGCGCGACAAGGCTGGACGTTAGTATCAGAGCTCAACACGTGACTGAATTGACAGAGGGGAACTAGATGTCTGAACTTATCAAGAAGCGAGTCGTCAAGGACTTGATTGACGAACTGGCTAACCTCGATGCGGTCAGTTTGGAACTGGTCGGGCACAAGGTGATCGAGACGCTCGAGAGTAAGAAGCTCGTACACCATGGTATCAACAAGGACTACAAGCCTGTCGGCTACACCGTCGACACGTTTTCCCAGGACTTCACGATCGTCGGGGAATACAGCACCGAGTCGGGGTATTTCGAGGACTGTTCAGGGAGGAAGAAGGAGTACCGATTCGACAAGATCGAAAAGGATATTAATCACGCTATCGAGAAGGGTGGCTCAACTCCTCCCTCTAGGATCTATCTGGTCTCGTCCGAAGAGGAGCCGGCATCATTTCGCGGCAACTTCAATAAATCAAAAATTAGCGAAGAAAATAGGAAGCGGGTGAACTTTCTCGACGCGCGAGAGTTGGCAAAGTCCATCTTTCAGTCCGCCCTAGACAACTCGCAGGCGGCGGACTTCTATCGGCACTATCTCCCTGACTTCTCGCAAAATCTTGATCGCTACGAGTACTACGGACGAGTTCCCTCAGCTTGTGCCCATCATCATACCGAGCAGCCTTTCATCGATGCCATACGACAGCACTTCGCAGCGGGTGCTCAAGTATGCGTCTTGTATGGCCTGAGTGGGTCCGGTAAAACACAGGCCGCAATCGACTACGTCCATGCCGACTTGCCACAGTTCGGGAACTATCTGTGGATTTCGGGAAGCGACTGGCCTGACGACACGCCGCTCACTGCGATCAAACGTTCACGCGGCGGCTCGGCCATGAACGTCGCCGGCGTGTTTAACGCTACCAAAACCCTGCTGGTCATCGATGATCTAAATCGAGCGCTAACGTCTGATTCATTTGCTGATCTCCGAAAGGGATTCGAGCTTGGAGGACGCGTTCTCGTGACCTCACAAGTTGGCGCTCCCGGCAGCGCAATCCATTTGCAACTGCCGTGGATGTCCACATCAACTGGCCTTCAAGTCTTGGGCGAGGCCGAAGAGACGGCAAGCGAAACCTGCAAGCAGTTCGTCGACGCCTGTCGTTTTTGCCCGTTGATCCTCGCAGTCACACGGGAAGTGGCCAAGATCGATGACGTGCCTCCTGACGATCTCTATCGCGAGATTCTCCAAGATCCGAGGACCGTTCACGAGAACGATGGCGGCAACGTGATGGAGCGCATCCTGCGTCGTCTTAGCGCTGAAAACCGCCAGGCCCTGCAGAAGATCGCCGACAGCGGATGCGGGACGTACGACTCGCAGTTTCTCAGGGTCTTCATCGGAATAAACGCGCGCGCGTCGCTGCAATCACTCGCTATTCTGAATCGGACGGCGGCCACGGCAACTCTGTCCGTTCACGATTTGATTTGTCGAGTCTCCCGTTCGAATGTGCCTGCAAATCATGAATTGGCTCAGGCTATTGCACGATACGTCGATCAGAAACGAGGTGAGATGACGCCGAGCGTGCTTAGGCAGATCCACCTGTCGGCAGGTCAGCTCCAGGCGGCTTACGACGCCGGCTGGGAAGCAAAGCAAGCGGGTTGGCTAACTTACTCTCTATTGCAGATTGACAAGCCTTCCCGAGCGATATTGATTTCCAAATTGCAAAGCATCGACGCTCGGTCCGACATGCCGATCGCGGAGTTGCTTTGTATCGTCGACGCTAGAGAGGCGACCTCTTACACGCTCGAAAATGAGGCGCGTATCGCTTACTACAAGTCCTGTGCCACGGACTACGGCAAAATTGCAGAGGAGACCAAGGATCCGGACATCCGGGCAGAGATGCTTCACCACCAGGGCAAGGCGCTACGTCGCTGTGGTGAGATCGACGCCGCATTGGCATGCTTCCGCGAACTTCTCGAGGAGCGGCCAGAGTGGCATGCCACGTACGGACAGATCGCGCACCTGGGTACACAGGCCGACTCTAATTCCGAAGCCAAGACTCACGGCGAGGACGCGATGCGCAGGCTTGTCGTTGATATTCAGAAAGACCTCTATGCCGTGCCTCTGCGCGTATCACTTGCCGCCTTGAGTCGACTTCGCTCCTACACAACGGTCGGTAATGAGATAAACGCAAACACCTCTATCGTCAAGCAATTCGGGGACGTGGTCGCATTGTCCGCATTGGAGGGCTTCGACCAGTTTTACGAGGCCTTTCTCGCTCTGACCACACTATTCGGATATCGCCACGGCGAGGCGTGCCTCGCCGTGACGGAGATCTTTCCCGACATGCTCGCCATATTTCCCAACACGGTGCATCGACGTCAATGGGTAAACGCTTGCGAGGCACTTGCAAACGTCTCTATCGTTGCTGCTCGAAGCGGTAATCGAGTGCTCGCGGGTAAATTGGAGAGCACTATGAGGGCCTTCGCAGATGAGTTGGCGAGAACCTCTGGAAATAATTCATTCGTCGCCCGGGTTCTCGCGAAGACCTTCTTGGCCATCGGTGATCCAACGGCAGCATTGAACGCTACCAATAAGATCGGCGACGACGCGAAGGATCACTGGCTGCTCTATCAGCAGGCCAAGGCGGAACTCGCGCTCGGTCAAGCCGCACCAGCGTTAACTACGGCAAAACGCTCACTCGATGCTGCCGAAAAGGATCCCAAGGGGAGAGCCAGGCTGGCGATCTACTACGATCTGATGAGCCAGTGCCACGAGGCGCGCGGTTCGGTGCCCGAAGCATTGGAGTGCGCAGAGGCCGCGCGACGCTTGGCTAGCGACGACCAATACGAACGCCAGTTGGCTGCGCGTGTAGACGCGTTGAAAGTGCGTTAAGGCTGATCCACCTCCGTATCATGACCGTATTTTTGGCGATGTCTATGTCTAAATCGATGTTTCTATCGGAGCACGAAGAGAGCTTATTGCTGCCTACGGATTGGCGGTCTTCGAAGCGGCCGCTGTTGCGCCCCAACCCAGCCATCCGTCGACGCGGGGCAGGCACTGGACGCTTGAGTGACCGTTTTCTGAATGAAGCGATCTTCTGAATGTTCGCGTTACGCGTCCGGCGGAGGTCCTATCATGGCCGGGAGCCGTCGTCTGCGGAAGGCTGATTTCGACCCAAAGTGGTCGCTCGCATCTCTACATTTCGAAGATTCCTAAGGTGGTTAGCAAAGAAAGCTTTGGATCACAGCCATTGCAACGCGCCACCATGCGGATCCGTCCAGGCCAACGCATGGCCATTGGCACATAACAGGAACATGCCGGACGGTTGCGGCGTGGCCGCGGGCAAGAACTGCGGGAATACCAATGGACTTTCATTGCTGATCCAGACGCAACGCGAGGCCAACATGTTGCGTGCAAATTCATTGCGCAGTGCCTGGTCCATAACGTAGTTCAGAACAGCGGAGTGATACACAACCACGGTCGCTTCCGCCGGAGCCTTTTCGATTAAGGAAGCAAGATCCCGCCTCAGATCGCCCCGGACGATCTGAGGCGGCTCGCGTCCGCAGATCCGCAGCGCCGACTGAAGGCGTGCGAGTCGATTGCCATCCTCGGGCCACACCAGGTCTTCAAGCCACTTCCTATCTTCGTCGCAATGAACGTCGATTGGGCTCAAATCCAGTCCAGCCCTCCACACGATTTCAGGATAGGTGTGGGGGAGCGGACCCGCGCCGGTGACCTCACAAGGGAATACCGGATAGTCCGAATCGTCTCGACACGGAACCAGGAGTTGGGAACCCCAGTCATAGCCGTATTTGTCCATCAGCAGGCACAGCCCTGCGGAGGCCCCCACCTCGATGAGCGCTATCTTGCCCGCGATCGAAGCGAGAGCAGGCAGCAATACCGCACAGCGCCCTGGTTCGTTGGTCTGCGTGGAACGCGCCAACATGAGGGACCGGATGGCGTCGCCATGTTGCGCCAAGCCCGCATCGAATTCCGCAGTCGAGGTAGGCGCACCTACGGTATGCCGGAACGCTGCAAACAGCAGGTTTGGTTGCTGCTTATCTACAGGCAGACCCTGTAAAAACGCCAGTGCGTCAAACGAATTCGCGACATGCAATGCCCATTTTTCATACAACGGCGAGCGACCCGCCGCCTCGATCTTTGCAAACCTCAAGTAGCGTTCAGCAATCGGATCCATGCCATCCCCCCTTACGCAGATGAGTCCCGGCTGAGTAGCACCGCTCGCGGAAGTCAGCCATGCTACTAAGCACCTAGCTGCTGGAATTGACGTTGCATTATGGCCGCTCCTGGCCGATAGCTGTCTTATCACGGCGGTGCCGGGTGCCCGCCCGCTTTTTGCGCCACCCCGCTCCAAGACTGCACGGCTGTTCGCTTGGCACCTAGGCTGTGTCAGCCCCGAGATAGGCAGCCCTTTTCGTAGCTTAGCGACCTAACTCAACGAGCCCGAACCTTCTGCGACCGACTTTTGTTCAATTTTCTTGCGCTGAAGGCGGGAAGGCCTGGGGTGCGACCGACTTTGATCCAACTTTTCTAATCTTCGAAGTCTTTCAAGATCAAGGGGTTGCAAGCGTCATCTGCGACCGACTTTATTTCTCTCTTTCACGCTTTCTTCAGAATGGCCGCTCATGCGGCCATTTTTTTTGGACTCTAAACGACGGCAAAGGCGCTGACGGAGGCGGTGCGTTGTCGCGCCAATCAGCCGGTCCGGTTATATGAGTTTGACTAATAATATTATGAGACCAACTCATTTATACGGACTATGAGTCTGGCTAATGGTGTTTTGAAATCATTTCATTTTTATTTGTGCGCAGCGCAGCATAGAATTCGGCCCTGATTCCAAGGATGTCAAGGCTGCCAGATCAAGAGAATCAAAAATAATACTGGCAAGCATTGTGGCAGTAAGCGGGTTTTATTTCAGGGTTCTGGGCGCCAGATAGCAATGAGCAGAGATTTCACGTTTTCCATCAAGAGTATTAATTTCGATGAGGATTATCGTCCCTCGGATAATACGCGCATCACCACCAATTTCGCCAATCTGGCCAGAGGGACAAGTCGCCAGGAGAACCTGCGCAACACCTTCCGCATGATAGACAATCGTTTCAATGCCCTGGCGCATTGGGACAACCCCAAGGGCGATCGCTATACGGTCGAACTTGAAATCATCTCGGTCGAATTGAATATCGATGGGGAAACCAGCGGCAATGCCCTTCCCTTGATCGAGATATTGAAGACCAATATCGTCGACCGCAAAACCGGCGAGCGCATCGATGGCATCGTGGGGAATAATTTTTCCTCATACGTGCGGGATTATGACTTCAGCGTACTGCTGCTGGAGCACAACAAGGATCAGGCCAAGTTCAGCACGCCGGAAGATTTCGGCGATCTGCACGGCAAGCTTTTCAGGCTTTTTGTGAATTCCAGCACTTACAAGGAATATTTCAAGAAGCCGCCCGTCATCTGCCTGAGCGTATCGAGCAGCAAGGTCTACCACCGCACGGAAAACCAGCATCCGGTGCTGGGCGTTGAATACCTGCAGGACGAATATTCCCTGACCGATGAATATTTCAAGAAAATGGGCATGAAGGTTCGCTACTTCATGCCGCCGAACAGCGCCGCGCCCCTGGCCTTCTATTTCACGGGCGATCTGCTGGGCGACTACACCAATCTCGAGCTGATCGGCACCATCAGCACGATGGATACCTTCCAGAAGATCTATCGGCCCGAGATCTACAACGCGAATTCCGCGGCGGGGAAATCCTATCAGCCCAGCCTGAAGCACCAGGACTATTCGCTGACCCGCATCGTCTATGACCGAGAGGAACGCAGCCGGCTGGCTGTCGAGCAGGGACGGTTTGTCGAAGAGCACTTCATCAAGCCCTACCAATCGGTTCTTGCGCAGTGGTCCGCCACCGCCCGTTTTGATCAATAAAAAGCTACCAGGTCATTCATCGTGAAAAAACTGCTCCCCACTTCCACCGCCGGCAGCCTGCCCAAACCCTCCTGGCTGGCGCAACCCGAGACGCTCTGGTCGCCCTGGAAACTGCAGGACGAGGGCTTGCTCGAAGGCAAGCAAGACGCGCTGCGCCTGTCCCTGCAGGAACAGCAACACGCGGGCATCGACATCGTCAGCGATGGCGAACAGACGCGCCAGCACTTCGTGACCACCTTCATCGAGCACCTGGAAGGCGTTGATTTCGAGAATCGCAAGACGGTGCGGATCCGCGATCGCTATGACGCCAGCGTGCCCTCCGTCGTCGGCGCCGTGGCGCGCCGCAAGCCGGTCTTCGTCGAGGACGCCAAGTTCCTGCGCCAGCAGACCAGGCAGCCGATCAAATGGGCGCTGCCCGGTCCCATGACCATGATCGATACGCTGTATGACGATCACTACAAGAGCCGCGAAAAGCTGGCCTGGGAATTCGCCAAGATCCTGAATCAGGAAGCCAAGGAACTGGAAGCGGCCGGCGTCGACATCATCCAGTTCGACGAGCCCGCGTTCAATGTCTTCTTCGACGAGGTGAATGACTGGGGCGTGGCCACGCTGGAACGGGCCATCGAAGGCCTGAAGTGCGAGACGGCCGTCCACATCTGCTACGGCTATGGCATCAAGGCCAACACGGATTGGAAGAAGACGCTGGGCTCCGAATGGCGCCAGTATGAAGAGGCCTTCCCCAAGCTGCAGAAGTCCAGCATCGATATCGTTTCGCTGGAATGCCAGAATTCCCGCGTGCCGATGGATCTCATCGAGCTGATTCGCGGCAAGAAGGTGATGGTCGGGGCCATCGACGTGGCCACCAACACCATCGAAACGCCCGAGGAAGTCGCCAATACCCTGCGCAAGGCCTTGCAGTTCGTGGATGCCGACAAGCTCTATCCCTGCACCAACTGCGGCATGGCGCCCCTGCCCCGCGCCGTCGCGCGCGGCAAGCTGAGCGCGCTGAGCGCCGGCGCGGAAATCGTCCGCCAGGAACTCTCGAACTAAGCCTGGGGCAGAGCCTGCCACCGCATTCGTTTGCGGCGGCAGGCTCGCCGTCGAGCAGTCCGTCGTACTTCGCAGCTACCATGTCACTCCCCAGCACCGCCATCGAACCATTGCGCTTTCGCGAAGCGCTCGGACACTATGCGTCCGGCATCACGGTGGTTACATCGCACATCGCGGGCGAGCCGGTGGGTTTCACCTGCCAGTCGTTCTACAGCGTGTCGATGAACCCGCCGCTGGTGTCATTCAGCGTGATGTCCGGTTCGGCCAGCTATCCCAAGATCCGCCAGGCAGGCCGATTCGCGGTCAATATCCTGTCGGATGAGCAGGTCGATATTTCCAATCAGTTCGCCCGTCGCGGCACGGACAAGTGGCACGGCATCGAGTGGCGGGAATCGCCGCTGGGCAATCCGCTCATCGCCGGCAGCCTGCACTGGCTGGATTGCGACATCTACGCCGAACACGCCGCCGGCGATCACGTGATCGTCATCGGCGAGGTGAAGGCGCTGAACCTGCAGCAAACCGCCGCCACGCAGCCATTGCTGTATTTCAAAGGGCAGTACCGCAACATCGCCGCGCACTGCGAGGCTTGAGCGTGTGACCGCCGCCGCCCCATCCGCATGACGTTGCCAGGTATCGAATCGTCTTGAGCGCATTGAAGCAGGCGCTGGACGACGGGCGCTTTGTCTGCGTGTTGGAGATCATCCCCCAGCAGTCCCCCGCGCGCCTGGCGGGGCTCGGGCGGATCGTGCAGCGCGGACATCTGGCGGGCTGGCCCTTGCTGCCGGCCTTCGCCGATCGCGTCGGCGCGCATTCCGATCTGAGTCCGCTGGAAGGCGCGGGCGCGTTGGGCGATCCGGCCGCATCCCTGCTGCATTTTTCAGGCAAGGACCGCGAGCGCGCGGATCTGCTGCGTCAGATGGCGGCGATGAAGACCCGTGGCCTGAATCAATTGCTGCTGCTCAGCGGGGACCGCCTGCCGGGCCATGATCCCGGCGGGGCCGCCGTGCGTTATCTGGAGTCGGTGTCCGCGCTGCAGATCGCCCGCGAGCACGGACCGGACTGGCTGCTGGGCGCGGCGTTGAACCCGTTCAAGTACCGCGAGGAAGAAGGCGGCGCGCAGTATCTGAAGGCGCGGAAGAAGCTGCTGGCGGGCGCGGATTTCCTGACCCTGCAATTGGGTTTCGACGCCGCCAAGCATGTCGAGGCCCAGGCCTGGATGCGCGCGCAGCACGGCATGAAACCCATGCTGGCCTGCGTCATGAGCTTGACCGACAAGCGCGCCGCCGCGCTGCGGGCCGTGCCCGGCGTCGTCATCACCGACACCATGCGCGAGCTGTTGGCCAGGGAGCAGGACGTCTCCCAGGCCCTTGCGGCCAGGCGCGGCATCGAGCGCCTGGCCTTGCAGATCGTGGGCTTGCGGTTGATGGGCTATGCCGGCGCGCATGTGTCCGGGGTGCACACGCTGGACGAACTGCTGCTGCTGGAGCAGGCGCTCATCGCGCAACGGGATCGGATCACATCGCTGGCCGAATGGCTCGAACAATGGCATGCCAGCTGGCGGATGCCGGGGGCGCCGCAGGTAGGTTTCACCCCCGACGCCAGCGCATGGGAACTGGGGCGGTCCGACGTCACCGCCACCCGTCGGGAACGCCTTCGCTACGCGCTGTTCTCGACAATGCATCGCCAATTCTTCAGCCGCAAGGGATGGCTCGGCAAAGCCTTTGGCTGGAGCATGACGCGGCCGATCTGGCAGGCCGCCGTGGCGGCGCATGCGCTGCATGCCGTCGAACGCATGGTCAAGCGGCCGCTGGTCGGCTGCGATACCTGCGGCAGCTGCCGCCTGCAGGAGACGCTTTACGTCTGTCCCGAGACCTGCCCCAAGGGCCTGGCGAACGGTCCCTGTGGCGGCACCCGGCTCAATCGTTGCGAATTCGACGACCGGGAGTGCGTGCACAGCGTCAAATACCGGATCGCCAAATCGGCCGATCAATTGCCCGTGCTGGAACAGGTGCTGATTCCCTGCATCGAAGCGGCTGACAGGCACCGCAGCTCCTGGCCCGCATGGTTCACGCAGAGGCGCGAGGAAACGCGCGTCCGGCCGTCGGCTTGCGGCTCGCCGGAGCTGCCGCCGTAGAGGGATAATGGCGGCTCCCCGACGATCCTCCCGCTGCGCCGCCATCCATGAACGCTTCGTCCCGTTTCGCGACCCGTCATTTCGTAGCGCCCCAGGATGCGGAAACGCAGTTGGCGGATCGGCTGCCCATGCACATCCTTCTGCCATATCTGTTGGCCGCCATGTCGCTGGCGCTGGCCTACGGCGCGAGTTTCCTGCTGGCGGATGCGCTGGTCGCCGCCGGCTACGCGGCGTCCCGCGCCGGCACCGTCATCGGCGTCGGCATCGTGGCGACGCTGGTCGGCTCCGTCTTCGCCGGACGCTGGGCCGAGCGCATGGGCATCCTGCCCTTGATCGCCTGCGCGGCGGGCGCGATGGCCATGGCGATGGCCTGTTTCGCCTTGATGGGCGCAGGCGGCTTGCCGATGGCCTACGCGGGCGGCCTGCTGCTGGGCCTGGGGTGGGCCGTGTTCTACATGCTGGCGCCGATCCTGCTTATCCATTGCCTGAAACCGAACGCGCGCCTGGAGGCGCTGACCCTGCTGTCGGGATCGCAGATGCTGGGCATGGGGCTGGCCGCGCCGCTCGGCCATTTCCTGGCGCGGCAGTCCGGCAGGGTGTCCGCTGCTTTCGCGGCCTATGCCGCGTGCTGCGTGATCGCGGCGGGCTTTGCCTGGCTGCTGCGGCGCAGCCTGGCCCGCCAGCCGCAGTTGCCGCTCAAGACGGTGGCGCTGTCGCTGTCCGCCGTGGCCTGCGTGCTGCGCGCGAAGACCGTGCTGCCGGTCGCGCTGATGGGCATCGCCGCCTGCACCTTCGCCGGACTGTCGACCTTCCAAAGCCTCTATGCGCAGTCACGGGGACTGAGCGCCGACACGTTCTTCCTGACCTTCACCATCACCACCGTGCTGCTGCGCTTCACCGTCGCCTCATGGATCGGCAAGCTGCCATTGGGGCGCCTGGCCCTGGCCCTGTTTGCGATCACGCTGGGCGGCATCCTGCTGCTGGCCGTGAATGCAGGCAGCGCGCCGCTCTATGTCGCCGCCACCATCCTGTTCGCCACCGGATATGGCCTGACCTATTCCACGCTCAACGCCATGGCGGTCAATCTGGCCGACGGCCTGGGCATCTCCATTCCCGCCGCGTCGCAGGTGTTCACCCTGGGCTATTTCGCCGGCGCCTTCGGATTTCCGTATGTCGCGGGCAGCCTGATCGCGGCCTCGGGCATCGATGCCGCGCTGTGGATGATGCTGGGCCTGGTCGGATGCAATCTCGCCGTGGCCGCCGTCACGCCGGCATTCCGGTCCTATCGGCTGACGCGCGGCCGGCCTTGAGGAGAGGGCGCGGCGTTGCCGTCTCCAGGCGTCGCGCGTTTCCATAACATGTGAATAAGTCCATGGCCTGACAGCGCAGGCTGTGGCTTCCCGTCCGCAGTATGGCCATCGTCATGGCTACGTCATTCGTCCTGCCTAGACTGCCTAGCTTTTTCAGGTTGCATTCATGAAGCACGGCAGCAAGACCCCCTCCCAGACCCCAGTCATCACCGCGCAGCAAAGCGCCGACCTGCCCATCGCGCTCAACACCACGCGGCGCAGCCTGCTGCGCGCCGGCATCGGGGCGACCTTGCTGCCCATCGGCGGCAGCCTGTTGCTGGCGGGCTGCAACAGCAGCAGCGACGATGACGATGATGCGGTCCCGGCCAAGCCGCAACCGCAGCCGCAGCCCGCGCTCGCGTCGACCTTCGCCCTGGCGGTGCTGCCGGACACGCAGTTCTACTCGCGCTACGCCACCGATGCCGAGAACCAGCAGTTCATGCGCAAGTACGGCAGCGAGCCGTTCCAGGCCCAGACCCGCTGGGTGGCGCAGCATGCCGCCGCCCTGAACATCCCGTTCCTGGCGCACCTGGGCGACGTGGTCGACCAGCAGGGCAAGCCGGACCAGTGGAAGGTGGCCAGCGCCGCGATGAAGGTGCTGGAGGACGCCAAGGTGCCCTACTCCATCCTGGCGGGCAACCATGACGTGATCATGGATCGCGACTATGTGGACGAGAGCAGCCAGAAGAACGGGAAGGAAACCGACGAGCTGCGGGACCGGGCGCTCGAACCCTATCTGAAGAACTTCGGCCGCGACCGCGCGAAGCAGCAGGCCACGTTCGGCGGCCGCGATGCCAGCGGCTTCCACGAATACCATGTGTTCGAAGCCGAGGGGCAGAAGTTCATGGTGCTGTCGCTGTCGTGGCGCGTGTCGGACGCGGCGCTGGAATGGGCCAACCTGGTCATCCGCGCCAATCCCACGCTGCCCGTCATCCTGGTCAATCACCAGCTGCTGAACATCGACAAGGACGGCGTGTCGCCGCTGGAAGTGCCCTACGGCAAAATGCTGTGGGAAAAGCTGATCCGCAAGAACGACCAGATCTTCATGACGCTCAACGGCCACTACCACGGCGCGGCGCGGCTGACGAAGACCAATGACTTCGGCAATCCCGTCGAGGAGATGGTGGTCGACTACCAGATGGCCTACCAGGGCGGCAACGGCCTGATGCGCCTGTACGAATTCGACCTGACCCACAACGAGATCAAGGTCCTGTCCTTCTCGCCCTGGGTGCCGCAAAAACCCAAGGAAACGCTGAACGCCTTCGACCAGGCGGTGCTGACGGCGCCGAACGAGCAGTTCACCATCAAGATGGACTTCGCCCAGCGTTTCTCGGGCTTCAACAAGACCTTCAAGCCGGGCGCCGCCACGCGCGGCTCGCTGGTCGAGCAGGCGCGCGCGCTGATCCTGGCCAACTACACCGATCCGGCCACGATCGTGCAGAAGCCGGCGGTCGACTCCGAGGACTATCCCAAGGTCGCCAACACGCTGGCGCACTGGCGCTTCTTCGGCGGCGTTGCCGGGCAGCCCGTGAAGGTGGGCGAGACCGTGGCCGACGTGACGGGCGCGAACCCGATCCGCCGCGCGCCGCTGAACATCGATGGCGTGGCCGGGGCGCAGGAAGCCGATCTGGTGTGGTCGGGCGACCATCACTACCTGTCGGCCGCGCCCGGCTCGGTGCGCTTCCTGAACACGGACAAGAACACGGCCCGCATGAGCTATTTCACGACCGACGTGGCCGCGCCCATCAATCCGGCGACGGTGCCGTCGGGCTATACCGTCGAGGCCTTCCTCAAGATCGACAAGGACTGGACGGCGCAGAAGCACGCGTGGATGAACGTCATGACGCGCGACGGCAAGCGCGGCGACCTGGCCGGCTTCTCGGACGGCGATCCGGAATCGCCGCCGCTGCTGTTCGCGCTGTCCAGCCTGCGCGAAGTCCAGTGGGAAGTCGTGCCCGAAGTGTCGGGCACGCGCGGCGCCAAGACCAACTGGTCCGGCGAGATCATCGCCGACAAGTGGATGCACGTGGCCATCGTCAACGACGAGGTCACGCATGAAACCGTGCTGTACATCGAGGGCGCGCCGGTGCTGCGCAACGCCAGCAACGCGCCCGGCCTGGCCGCGCTGGCGGCCAACATGCCCTGGATCATCGGCGCGGGCTCATGGGATGGCCGACGCGCCGACGGCTTCTTCGGCAGCATCGGCGAGATCCGCATCGTGGGCAAGGCGCTCAAGCCGGCGCAGTGGCTGACGGCGCGCCGCGCCTAAGTCCGCAGGCCGGCCTGTTTCATCAGCGGCAGGATCCTGTCGCCGAAGAATTCCAGGTCCGGCTTGAAGTCGAAGAAGCTCAGCTGCAGGCCGTCGATGCCGGCCTGCCTGAGCCGCACGAACTGTTCGACGATCTGTTCGGGCGTGCCCATCACTTCGATATTGCCGCCGATGGCGCGGCGGCTGGGCGGGTCCACGCCCTCCCGGCCGCGCCAGGCATGGGCATCGCTCTTCAGGCTCTGGAAGCCGTCGGGCGTGCGGAAATCCTGCCTGGCGACGATGGCCTCGTAATAGGCGCGCGTCTCGCTCTCGGTCTCGCGGCTGATCACCATGGGATTGAGCAGCGTGCGCACGCGCCGGCCGACGCCGCGCGCGGCGGCCTTCACGCGTTCGGCGTGGGCGGGCAGGACCTCGATCGCGCTGGCGAAGTCCGACGCGCCCGGGCTGGTGATGAAGACCACGTCCGAATGGCGCGCCGCGTAGGCGATGCCCGCGTCCGAGCCGGTGGCGCTGACCAGCAATGGCCGCGCATAGCGCGGCTTGGGCGTGACATAGGCATCCTGCAGTTTCCATGACGAGCGGCCGCTGAAGGACAGCGGCTCGTCCTCGCGCCACAGCCGTTGCAGCACGTCGACGAACTCCGCCGCCAATTCATAGCGCCGGTCGTGCTCGATCTGTTCAGTGCCGAAGGCGCGGTGCTCGACTTCCCGGTGGCCCGTGACCACGTTGATGCCCCAGCGGCCGCCGGAGATATGGTCCAGCGTCGCGCCCCACTTGGCCAGGTGCAGCGGATGCAGCGGGCCGTAGAGCACGTGGATCGTCGAGATCAGCAGGATACGGCGGGTGATGGAGGTGAGCGCGGCGGTGGTCTGGAACGAGTCCAGCGCGTTGCCGTCGAACACGCCGCCATAGCCGCCCTTGGGCAGCCATTGCGACAGCGCGAACACCAGGTCGAAGCCCAGCGCTTCGGCCTTCAGCACCAGGTCGCGGTTGTACTCCCAGCGCCAGTCGGTGGTCCGCTCCAGCGTGGAGGCGCTCCAGCCGCCGGCCTGGATCGGCAGGAACAGGCCGAGCAGCATGGGTTGTCGCAGCGCCTGCGCGTAAGGGCTGGCGGGCAGGTCGGCGGGCGATGGATGATGCGCGATATCGGCGGCCGGATCGGCCGCGAGTAGTGTGCTCATGGAACCTCGGAAGTGCGCCTGCGGAGGGGAGAATCCTGCATTGTGGGCAGGCGCGCGCAGGCGCGTCAAAGAACCAATTCCGATTTGCTAAGGCGCTATTTCCACATGCGCAGCCATGCCGCGCACGCGTATCCGGATGCGGATATTTGCTCATGATGCATCAGTCGTAGCGATGAAGCAGCGGGCTTTCTAATATCGACGCTTTCCGTGGATACGTGGGACGCAAGGCGATGCAGAGCATTCAAGAGCAAGACAACACGGGCCGCGCGGTCCGGCTGCTGCGCCGGCTGGCGCTGGTCGCGGTGGCCGCGCTGGCGCTGCCGGCCTTGGGGCAGCCGGCGCCGCAGCGCGGGGGCACGCTGACCTGGATCATCACGCAGGAGCCCGCCGCGTTCGTGCCGCTGACCACGTCGGCCGGCGGCAGCACGGAACTGGGACCCAAGGTGATCGAGGGTTTGCTGGCCTATGATCGCGAGCTCAAGCCCGTCGCCCAGCTCGCCACCGCGTGGAACGTGTCGGCCGACGGCCTGCGCTACACCTTCACCTTGCGCAAGGGCGTCAAATGGCACGACGGCCAGCCCTTCACGTCCGCCGACGCGGCCTATTCAATCGCCACGCTCAAGACCGTGCATCCGCGCGGGCGAGTGACCTTCGCCAACGTCGGCGGCATCGACACGCCGGACGACAGCACGCTGGTGCTCAGGCTGGAGAAGCCCGCGCCCTACCTGCTGACGGCCCTGTCGGCGTCCGAATCGCCCATCGTGCCCAGGCACCTGTACGAGGGCAAGGACGTGGCCACCAATCCGCGCAACAACAGCCCGGTGGGCACGGGGCCGTTCATCTTCAAGGAATGGGTGCGCGGCAGCCATGTGCGGCTGGAGCGCAATCCGGACTATTGGGACGCGCCCAAGCCCTACCTGGACGCCGCCGTGGCCCGGTTCATTCCCGAGGCGGCGGCGCGCGCCGCGGCGCTGGAATCGGGCGAGGCGCAGCTGGCCAACAAGGCCATCTCGCTGTCGGACATCGACCGCTTCGAGAAGCTGAAGAACGTGGCGGTGGACGTGACGCCCTGGCCCTACGTGGGCGATCACCAGCAGATCTACTTCAACTTCGATTCCGAGCCGTTTCGCAAGCGCGAGGTGCGCCAGGCGGTGGCCCAGTCGCTGAACATCGACGTATTCGCGCGCACCGTGTGGTACGGGCGCGGCGTGGTGTCGGCCAGTCCCATCGGCAAGACGCTGACGCGTTTTCATGACGACGCCATCCGCCACTATCCGTATGACGTGAAGGCCGCCGAGGCCGCGCTGGACGCGGCCGGCTATCCGCGCAAGGCCGATGGCAAGCGCTTCAAGGTCCGGCTGCTCTACAACCCCTTCCAGGACCGTCGCGCCGCCGAGTTCGTGCGCCAGGCCCTGCTGCGCGTCGGCCTGGACGCCGAGCTGGAAAGCCTGGACTTCGCCACCTACGTGACGCGCGTCTACACCGACCGCGCTTTCGACATCACGCTGGAGAACCTGACCAACATGTTCGATCCCACGATCGGCGTGCAGCGGGTGTTCTGGTCGCGCAATTTCAAGATCGGCCTGCCGTTCTCCAACGCCTCGCACTACCAGAATCCCGAGGTCGACCGCCTGCTGGAGGCGGCTGCCGTGGAGCCGGACGAGGCGCGGCGGCGCCAGCTGTTCGGCGAGTTCCAGCGCGTCGTGCGCGAGGATGTCGCGTCCATCGAGCTGGGCGCCAATCCCAACGTCACCATCGTCGCCCGCAAGGTGCAGGCGTGGAACACCACGGCGGAAGGCACGCGCGGCAATTTCGCCGACGTGTACCTGGCCGGATCCTGAGCAAGGGGCGCATGGCATGAACCTGGCAAGCCGGGGCCGGCTGGCCCGCATCGCCGGCGTCCTGCGGCGCAACGCCTGGCAGGCCGTGCCCACGGTGATCGGCATCGTGGCGCTGAACTTCGTCCTGCTGGAGCTGGTGCCCGGCGACGCGGCGGACGTGATCGCCGCCGAATCCGGCAGCGCCACCGAGGAAGGCATGGCGCAGCTGCGGCGCCACTTCGGGCTGGACCTGCCGATGCTGGAGCGGCTGTGGCGCTACCTGACCGGCATCGCGCAGTTCGACCTGGGCATGTCGCCGCGCCACAACGCGCCGGTGGCGCAGCTGATCCTGGACCGGCTGGGCAACACGCTGCTGCTGATGGGCACGGCGCTGGGCATCGCCGTCTGCGCCGGCGTGCTGCTGGGCGTGCTGATGTCGGCGCGCGCCGGCAAGTGGCAGGACCGGCTGTTGTCCGTCGTCGCCTTGCTGCTGTATTCCACGCCCTCGTTCTGGCTGGGACTGATGGCCATCGTGCTGTTCTCGGTCAAGCTGGGCTGGCTGCCCACCGGCGGCAGCCACACGATAGGCGCGGGCCTGACGGGCTGGGCCGCGTTCGTCGACGGCGCGCGCCATCTGGTCCTGCCGGCCCTGGCCACGTCCGGCTTTTTCATCGCGATCTTCGCGCGCCTGACGCGCGCGTCCATGCTGGAGGTCAGCCGCCAGGACTATGTGCGGACCGCCGAGTCCAAGGGCCTGGGGCCGGGCGCGGTCACGTTCCGGCATGTGCTGCGCAACGCGCTGATCCCGGTCACGACGGTGGCGGGCATGCACTTCGGCGCGCTGCTGGGCGGCGCGACCGTGATCGAGACCGTGTTCAGCTGGCCCGGCCTGGGAAGGCTGGCGCTGGAATCGGTGCTGGCGCGCGACTACGCCGTGCTGCTGGGCATCCTGTTCCTGTCCTCGCTGCTGGTGATCGTGGCCAACATGCTGGTGGACCTGCTGCAGGCCTGGCTCGACCCGCGCATCCGGCTGCGCTGACCCAATGACCCCGCACAGGAGGGCCGACTGGCCATGACCTTGAAAGCCCTGTTGATTCCGACGCGCAAGCCCGCCCCGGCCCAGGCGGCCGATGCGGCCGGCCTGGCGGCGCGCGCATCGGCCTGGCGCGCTTTCCTGCGCAATCCCTCCGCCCTGGCTGGCGTGCTGCTGCTTATGGCCGTGGCCTTGTCGGCGGTGTTCGCCGGCGTGCTGTTCCCCGGCGATCCGCTGGACATGGTCGCGCAGCCGCTGCTCGGTCCCGGCCAGGATGCCGCTTTCTTCCTGGGCAGCGACTCGCTCGGCCGCGACGTGGCCGCCGGCCTGGCGCATGGCGCGCGCGTGTCGCTGGCCGTGGGCGCGGCCGCCGCTGGCATCAGCCTGGGCATCGGCGTGCTGGTCGGCGCGGCGGCCGGCTATTTCGGCGGCTGGCTGGACGATGTGCTGGTGCGCCTTACCGAGCTGGTGCAGACCATCCCGACCTTTTTGCTGGTCATCGTCATCGTGGCCATCGGCCAGCCGTCCGCGCGCATGATCGTGCTGGCCATCGGCGCGGCGTCCTGGCCCGTGATCGCGCGGCTGGTGCGCGCCGAGTTCCGCGCGCTGCGCGAGGCGGAGTTCGTGCAGGCCGCGCGCAGCCAGGGCTTCGGCGACGCCTGGATCATCTTCCGCGAGATCCTGCCCAATGCCCTGCCGCCGGTGGTGGTGACGAGTTCGGTGCTGGTGGCCACCGCGATCCTGATGGAGTCGGCCCTGTCCTTCCTGGGCATGGGCGATCCCAACGTGGTCAGCTGGGGCAGCATGATCGGCGAAGGACGCGAGCATCTGCGCACCGCCTGGTATCTGGCCGCCGCGCCCGGGGTCGCCATCATCCTGACCGTGCTGTCGCTCAATCTGGTGGGCGACGGCATCAACGACGCGTTCAATCCGCGCTTGAGAGGCCGCGCATGACCCCTGTGCCCCATCTTCCGCCCGCGCTGCTGGACGTGCGCGGCCTGGACGTCCGGTTCCGTGGCCGCGACGGCGGCCATCACGCCGTCAAGCAGCTGGATTTCACGCTGGGCCAGGGCGAGACGCTGGCGCTGGTGGGCGAATCGGGTTGCGGCAAATCGACCACCGCTCTGGCCCTGCTGCGCCTGCTGGCGCCGCAGGCCAGCATCGCCGGGGAAGTCCGCTTTCGCGGGCAGGACCTGGTCCGCCTGCCGTTGCCGCAGCTGCGCGCGATCCGGGGCGGCGAGATCTCGATGATCTTCCAGGAGCCGATGACTTCGCTCAATCCGGTGCATACCGTGGGCGCGCAGATCGTCGAGTCGTTGCGCCTGCACCAGGGCCTGTCGCGCGAGGCCGCGCACCGGCGGGCGGTGGAGATGCTGGCGCTGGTGAAGATCCCGGAGCCGCAGCGCCGCATCGAGGACTATCCGCACAACCTGTCCGGCGGCCAGCGCCAGCGCGTCATGATCGCCATGGCCGTCGCCTGCCAGCCCCGGCTGCTGATCGCCGACGAGCCGACCACGGCGCTGGATGTCACCGTGCAGGCGCGCATCCTGGAGTTGCTGGACGAGCTGCGGCGCGAACTGTCCATGGGCCTCCTGCTCATCACGCACGACCTGGGCGTGGTGTCGCAATGGGCCGACCGGGTGCTGGTCATGCTGGACGGCGAGAAAGTTGAAGAGGCGTCCGCCATGGAATTGCTGGCGCGGCCGCGCCATGCGTATACGCAGGGCCTGCTGGGCGCTTCGCTGCACGGGGGCAAGGCGCTGCACTACAGCAGCGCGCGCCTGCCCGAGGTCCGGCGCGCGCATGGCGGCGCGGCGGGACTGCAGGCGCAGGATTCCGTCCGGGTCCACACGCCCGCGCCGCGCGGCCCCACGCTGCTGTCGGTGCAGTCCCTGCGCACGACGTACCGCCGGCGCGACGGGGACCTGCTGCATGCGGTGGACGACGTATCGTTCGATATCGCGCGCGGCGAGACCCTGGGGCTGGTGGGCGAGTCCGGCTGCGGCAAGTCCACGCTGTCGCGCACGCTGCTCAGGCTGACCGACCCGGCATCCGGCCGCATCGTGCTGGACGGCGCGGACCTGGCGTCCCTGCGGCCGCGCCAGGTTCGACCGTGGCGCAAGCGCATCCAGATGGTGTTCCAGGATCCGTATGCCTCGCTCAATCCCCGCCGCAGCGTGTACGACACGCTGGATGCGGCGCTGGCGCTGCATGGCGAACGCGACCGCCACGCCCGGCGCGCGCGCATCGCCGCCATGCTGGACCGGGTCGGGCTGCCGGCCTCGGCCGCCGGCCGCTACCCGCACGAGTTCTCCGGCGGACAGCGCCAGCGCATCGGCATCGCCCGCGCGCTGATCCTGCGCCCGGACCTGGTGGTGCTGGACGAGCCGGTGTCGGCGCTTGACGTATCCATTCAGGCCCAGATCCTGAACCTGCTGGTGGACCTGAAGCAGGACTTCGGCCTGTCGTACCTGTTCATCTCGCACGACCTGTCGGTGGTGCGCTACCTGTCGGACCGCGTCATCGTCATGCACCAGGGCAGGATCGTGGAGGAAGGGCTGCCGGAGGAGATCTGGCGCGCGCCGCGTCATCCCTACACCCAGGCGCTGATCGCCGCCGCGCCCAGGCCGGGCTTGCGGCGGGGCGTGCAGGAACCGCCGCCGCGCAGCGCGCGCGCGGCATGAAAAATATCCCCCACGCCGCGCGCACTACGTGCGCTTGCTGTCCCCCCGAGGGGGGCGCTCTTCATCTTGAGGCGGCCCGGCAATGAAAAATGGCGCCGCGAGGCGCCATTTTGCTTTGTCAGCCACGCCGGCGGCGCATTGCCTGCGCCGCCGCACGTCAGTTCAGAACACCCGTCCCTGCTCGAACTCGGTGGTCGTGCCGTTCAGGTGATAGTCGCCCAGCACGCGCGCCTTGTGGCTCAACGGGTTGTGGCTGAAGATCGTGCGCAGGTTGCGCCAGTGCCGGTCCAGTTGCAAGGCGGACGAGGTGGCCGACGCGCCGCCCGCCTCGAACAGCTGCTGGCCGGCGTGCAGCGCGAGCTTGCTGACGATGAGCTGCGTCTTGGCCGTGGCCAGCCCGCCCTGCAGCACGATGGCCTGGGCGTCGGGCGCGCGTCGCCGGATGGCTTGCGCGCCGCGTTCCAGCTCGCGGGCCGTGTCGCGCACCAGCGCGTCGATGGCATGGCTGTGCGCCGCGATATCGCCGATGGCCTGCTGGATGAAGGGATCGTCGCGGGCCGCGTCCGCGCTGCTGTGCAGGGCCGCGCGGCCCTTGCTGCGCACGTAGTCCCGGGTTTCCCGCACCAGCGCGCGCACGATGCCGGCGGCCGTCGCCACCAGCACCAGCTGGCGCCAGGCGGAAATGTGATGGCTGGGCAATCCCAGTTCGCGCAGGGACACGCGCTGCAGTTCGGATTCCTCGACGCGGGCATCGTGCAGCAGCAGGCTGCCGCTGGCCGTCAGGCGCTGGCCGAAGCCGTCCCAGTCGTCCACGATCTCCAGGCCCGGGCGGTCCAGCGGCAGGATCACGGTGACGGGCTGGTCCTGCTCGTCGATGGCGGCGATGTAGGCGTAGTCGGCGTACAGGGTGCCCGTCGAGTAGTACTTGCGGCCGTTCAGGCGGTAGTGGCCGTCCTGGCGTGTCAGCCGCGTGGTGATGAGGCCGGGCTTGGGCGTGCCTTGCTCCGTCGAGGCGCCGCCGAACAGCTTGCCGGCCAGGATGCGGCCGAACTGCTGCCGCACGTGTTCGTCCGCCGGCAGCACGCGCCACAGTGCCGACACGTTGTAGTGCAGGCGCAGCGCGTGCGGCACGTTGGAGTCGGCGGCGGCCAGCGTGATGATGGCCTCGGCCACGTCCTCCAGCGTGCCGTCCGGCCCGCCATGCTCGGCCGGCACCAGCAGCGCGCCCAGGCCCGACGCGCGTACGGCGTCGAAGGCGTCGAAGGGCAGGCGCCGCTCGCGTTCGCGCGCCACGGCGCCGGCGAGCAGGGCCTCGGCCTGGCCCGGCAGGCTGGCGAGGATATCGTCGCGGCGCCAGGCGGGGCGGCCCGCCGTCCTGTCCTGCGCGCTGGCCGAGGGGCGGTCTGTCGTCGATGTCGCGGTCATGCTGTCATTCCTCCGTTGCGGCGCGTGTGGCCGGTGCGGCGTAAGGCACGCGGCCTTCCACCGGGTGTCCGGGATCGGTGAAGCCGGGCGTGGACGGATGGCCGGCGGCCACCAGGCTGTCCACCAGCGCCTCGTCCTCGGCGGTGAAGACGTAGTCGAGCGCGTTGGCGTAGGACTCCCATTGCTCGATGGTGCGCGGGCCGGCGATGGCGCTGGTCACCAGCCGGTTGTTGAGCACCCAGCCCAGCGCGAACTGCACGGGATCGATGCCCCGGGTGTCGAGGTAGTCGCGGATGCGGCGGGCGATGCGCAGCGATTCCGGACGCCACTCCGTTTCCAGCAGCCGCCTGTCCTGGCGCGCCGCGCGCGTGCCTTCGGCCGGCGGCTGGTCGGGCTCGTACTTGGCCGTGAGCACGCCGCGCGCCAGCGGGCTGTAGGACACCACGCCCACGCCATAGGCCGCCGCGGCCGGAAGCTGCTCGGCCTCGGCGCTGCGGTTGACGAGGTTGTACAGCGGCTGGCTGGCCACGGGCCGGTCGATGCCCTCGGCGTCGGCCAGGTGCGCCGCTTCGGCGATGCGCCACCCACGGAAATTCGACACGCCGAAATAGCGCAGCTTGCCGGCGCGGACCAGGTCGCCGATGGCGCGCACGGCCTCGCCCAGCGGGGCGTTGAAGTCGGCGCGGTGGAAGTACAGGATGTCGAGGTAATCGGTGCCCAGCCGGCGCAGACTGCCTTCCACGGCCTGGATGATCCACTTGCGGGAGGTGCCCCGGTCGTTGGGGCCCTCGCCCAGCGGGTTGGCGAACTTGGTGGCCAGCACCCAGTCGTCGCGGTCGTGCCGGATGGCGCGGCCCACGACTTCCTCGGTGCGGCCCTTCTGGTAGACGTCGGCGGTGTCGATGAAGTTGACGCCCCGGGCCTTGGCCCGCGCGATGATCTCGTGGGAAGTGGGTTCGTCCGTGGGGCCGCCGAACATCATGGTGCCCAATGCCAGGCGGGATACTTTCAGGCCGCTGCGGCCCAGGTAGCGATAGCTCATGTTCTCAGGTCGGGAAGGATTTTGACGTGGTGTGCGCAACCCCTCGAGGCTAGGCAGCGAGGCCGCGCGCGTCAAAGACCGAGTGCTCATTAGCAATCTGCTCATTAGCAACCAACCCGGCGCATGTGGCCGTTGCCCCGCGAGCGTTGCCGCGCGAACGTTACCGCCGCAGCCGCTGCGGGAAATACAACAGCCGCGCATCCGCTTCTTGAGCAATGCCGCCATCGGGTCTTAGAATTGCGGCTTCCTCCTGGCGCTGCTGCTGGGGGTACCAGAGCCTTCCGGAACACGGAGGCATGTGTGTACCTGCAAGGTAGCAGCGAAAGTGAAGAACATTTCCCGACTTCAATCCGCCCTGAAACGTCAGGGCATCCTGGTGGAACGCCGGCATGGCGCGTACCACCTCAGCAATCAACACGCGCAGGCGTCCGTCCTGCTTCCCGAGGCCCTTCCGCTGGAAGAAAAGGCCGTGGACCAGCTATTGGCCTTCGCCTCGGTGCGCTCGCCCGACGCGCACCATGGCGTCTGCAAGGCCTGCGCCACGCCGGACTTCCATCCGGGCAGCGTGGCGCCGGTGGGCACCATCGTGGCCACGGACGCCGAATTCGTCATCCCCGCCGCCATCGGCACGGACATCAATTGCGGCATGCGCCTGCTGACCACCGGCCTGAAGCAGGCCGCCGTCGAGGCGCGCAAGCCGGAACTGCTGCGCGGACTGACTCGTGTGCTGCTGGAGAACGGCCGCAACGTGCCGGTCCCCGGCCGCGCGTTCCGCGCCCTGTTCGATGATGGTCCGCAGGCCTTCATCGAGCGGCTGTCGTCCGAGGGCCTGTGGGCGCGCGCGGACCGCGATCAGCTGCAGGCCGAACTCGCGCAGTGCGTGAGCCTGGCCGATTTCGGCGGCGCGGCCCGCTACGCGCCGGAGGGCATGGTGGGCAGCCGCGAGACGATCCGCGATCCCGGCCTGGGCACGCCCGGCGGCGGAAATCACTTCGTCGAGTTGCAGATCGTCGACGAGATCCTGGATCGGCACGCCGCCTACGCGGCGGGGCTGGTCAAGGGCGAGGTGGTCGTGATGATCCACACCGGCTCGCGCGACGTGGGCTTTCACGTCGGCAGCCGTTGGATGGACCGCGCGCGCGCCGCCTGGCCCAAGGGCCTGAAGCATCCGGACAGCAAGCTCTACGGGTTGGCCGGCGAACTGGCGGACGAGTACCTGACCGCCATGGGCACGGCGGCCCGATATGCCTGGGCCAACCGCATGGTGCTGGGCGAGATGGTCAGGCAGGAAATGGAGGCCGCTGTCGGCGGCCTGCGCGCCCGCCTGGTGGTCGACGTGCCGCACAACATGGTGCTGCGCGAGCAGGGGCTGAACATCCATCGCAAGGGTGCGACGCCGGCGCGCGCGGGCGACCTGGCGCTGATTCCCGGCTCCATGGGCGACTTCAGCTTCGTGGCCAGCGGCCTGGGCAATGCCGACTGGCTCTGGTCGAGCAGCCACGGCGCGGGCCGCAGCGTGCGGCGGCAGGCCGTGCGCCGCATGAAGCAGGAATCCGCGTCGGGCACCTGGCAGTGCGTGACCCTGCGCGAAGAGCGCAGGATCGAGGAGGCGCCGCAGGCCTACAAGCCGATCGGCCCCGTGCTGGAAGCGCAGGAGCAGGCGGGACTGATCCGATCCGTCGCGCGGCTGCGGCCGTGGGTGACGTTCAAGGCATGAGACAGGACGAAGGCGCGGCGGCCTACAGCGGCCGCTTGCGCGTCGGTATCTCTTCCACGTCGCTGCACACCGCCAGCACCTCGGCGGGCTGCTTGCTCAAGGTCAGGTAGACGTGGCCGATGCCGCTGTCGAAGTAGGCCGATTCGAGCTTGCCCAGCACCACGCTGTCGCCGTTCTCGAACTGGATGCGGACCTTGCCGGCCAGCACCAGCACGAATTCCTGGCCAGGGTGGCGGATGTAGTCGTCGAATTCCACCACTTCGCGGGAAGTGATGGTGGCCCAGATCGGGATCATCTTCTTGCCCGGATACTCGCCCATGAGCAGGCGGTGGTGGTAGTTGGGCGTGATGTAGTCGCGCGCCTCGATCAGGCTGTTCTTCACATAGGTGGGCGCGACCTGCGCGGGCGAGGCGTCGCCGGGCATGAACAGGCGCGTCATGTCGATGCGCAGCGCGCGCGCCAGGGCGGCGAACTTCTCGTAGCTGAGCGCGATCTGGCCGAGTTCGGCCTTGGACAGCGTGGACACCGCGATGCCCGAGGCGCGCGACAGCGCCTGCAGGGTCATCTTCTGGGCCTTGCGCTCGGCGCGCAGGCGGGCGCCCATTTCTTCCTTGCCTACGATGGCGGGGGGAGCGGGTTTGGCAGCTGCCATGGGCGGTTGGGCGTATCAGGTTCTTGGGGCGGCCGGGCCCGCAGGCCCTGCCGCGTGTAAGCGGATTGTAGCGTCGCGGGGTCCGGTCTCCAGGGCCCGCCGCCCGTGGAGAGGGCGGCGGCCTTCGTCTACGCCTCGGGGCCCCGGCCCAGCACGCGGCCCGGATGCCGGCCGGTGAAGGCCTGCTCGCGCCAGACCGGCGCGCCGTTGACGTACACCGAATGGATGCCGGCGGCGCGTTCGGTGGGGCGCTCGAACGAGGCGGCGTCGGCTATGCGGGCCGGATCGAACACCGTCAGGTCGGCGTAGCAGCCGGGCTGGACCTGGCCGCGTCCGGCCAGGCCGAACTTGGCGGCGGTCAGGCCGGTCATTTTCCAGACGGCGGTCTCCAGCGGGAACAGGCCCAGGTCGCGGGAATAATGGCCGAGCACGCGCGGGAAGGTGCCCCACAGGCGCGGATGCGGCCGCTCGTCATGCGGCAGGCCGTCGGAGCCAATCATGGTGGGCGGGAAGGACAGGATGCGCTGCACGTCGCCCTCGTCCATCATGAAATAGATGGCGCCGGCGGGCTGCAGTTCGTCGACCACGTCGTACTTGGACTTGCCGCGCTCGGCCGCCACCTCGTCCAGCTCGCGCCCGGTCAGTTCGGGGCAGGGCTTGCACCAGGTGATGATCACGCGGCCAGCCAGCAGCACGCGGTCTTTCTTGAGCATGGTTGAGCCGGCCACGTAGGGATAGGCGTCCAGCGACACGTCCTGCGCGGCCATGGCGCGCTCGATCAGCGCCAGCGTTTCCCTGGAGCGGCCGAAGTTGGGCTGGCCGGCCAGCTTGTGGTGCGAGATCACCACGGGCACGTCCAGCTCGCGGCCGATGCGGAAGGTCTCTTCCAGCGCCGGCACGATGTGCTCGCCCTCGTCGCGCATATGGGTGGCGTAGATGCCGCCGTGCGTGGCCAGCGGCCGGCAGACCTCGATGATCTCCTCGGTGGTGGCGTGGGCGGCGGGCGGGTAGAAGGTGCCGGTGGAGACGCCGATGGCGCCGCTGGCCATCGCTTCCTCGGCCAGCGCGCGCATGGCGTCGATCTCGGCCGGCGTGGCCGGGCGATGCAGGTCCGGCATGACGGCGGCGCGCAGCGTCGAGTGGCCGACCATGCAGGCGGCGTTGACGGCGGCGGGCGTGGCGCGCAGCGCGTCCAGGTAGTCGGCGAAGCGGGTGAACTTGTACGAACCGCCCTCGTCCAGCAGGTCCAGCGGCGCCGGCGGCGCGGGATGCGCCAGCGGCGCCAGGCTGATGCCGCAGTTGCCGGTGACCACGGTGGTGACGCCCTGCGAGATCTTGGGCGTCATGTCGCGCCGGCGCAGCAGGTAGTTGTCGTCGTGCGTGTGCGAGTCGATGAAGCCGGGCGCGACCACCAGGCCGGACACGTCGATGCGTTCGCGCGCGGCCGCGCCGCTCAGGTCGCCCACGGCGGCCACGCGGTCGCCGCGCACGCCCACGTCGGCCTTGACGCCGGGCGTGTTGCTGCCGTCGATGACGGTGCCGCCGGCGAGGATGTAGTCATAGGGTTGGGTATCTGGCATGGCGGGCTCCGGCGGAAATGGCGATAGGTGATGGGGATGCGGGTTCAGACGAAATGACAGGCCACCTGCTGGCCCGGCGCGATCTCGCGCTGCGCCGGCGCTTCCTCGGCGCAGCGCGGCGCGGCCTGCGGGCAGCGGGTGCGGAAGGCGCAGCCGGACGGCGGCGACAGCGGGCTGGGGATCTCGCCCTTGAGCACCTGCGCGGGCCGGCGTTCGCCCTGGCGCGCCGACGGCACCGAGGCCATCAGCGCGCGCGTGTACGGATGCGCCGGCCGGCTGAAGACGGCGTCGCGCGGACCGGTCTCGACGATCCTGCCCAGGTACATGACGGCGACGTGATGGCTGATGTGCCGCACCACGCTCAGGTCGTGCGAGATGAAGACATAGGTCAGGCCCAGGTCGCGCTGCAGGTCCATCAGCAGGTTGATGACCTGCGCCTGCACCGACACGTCCAGCGCCGACACCGGCTCGTCGCAGACGATCAGCGCCGGTTCCAGCGCCAGCGCGCGCGCGATCACGATGCGCTGGCGCTGGCCGCCGGAGAACTCGTGCGGATAGCGCTCGGCGGCGTCGGGCCGCAGGCTGACGCGGGCCAGCAGCTCGGCCACGCGTTCGCGGATGGCGGCGCGGCCGTGGCCGAAATTGCGCAGCGGTTCGCCGATGATGTCGCGCACGCGCATGCGCGGGTTCATCGACGAGAACGGATCCTGGAAGATGAACTGCATGCGCCGGCGCATGGCGCGCAGCTGCTCGCCGTTCATCGCGGCCAGGTCCTGGCCTTCGAGCAGGATGCGGCCCTCGGTCGGATCAGTCAGCCGGATCAGGCACTTGCCGGTGGTGGACTTGCCGCAGCCGGATTCACCGACCAGGCTCAAGGTCTGGCCGCGCGGCACCGACAGCGAGACGCCATCGACCGCGCGCAGGACGCGTCCGCCGTCGACCGGGTAGTGTTTTTTCAGGCCGCTGACGTCCAGCATGGGCGAGGCGGCGGAAATCGGAGTGTCCATGTCAGTGTTCCTTGACGCTACGCGCCATACCCGATGCTGGCACCGGTGCGACTTCGCGGGGCCGCGCGGAGCCGGCTTCGCCGGTCCGCGGCGGCGCCCCCTTGAGGGGGAAGCGCGCAGCGCTTCGGGGGTGGGCTTCCGCCCTTGCCCAGCACCAGCTGCGGTGACGCTCGGCGGCGTCGACGGCCGGCGGAATTTCCTCGGTACAGCGCGGCATCGCCTGCGGGCAGCGCGCGGCGAAGGCGCAGCCGCGCGACTCGGGCGTGATCACCGGCACGATGCCGGGCAGCTCGGCCAGCCGGACGTCGTGCCCCTGGCCGTCGGCGAAGGCCGGCAGCGAGCGGATCAGGGCCTGCGTGTAGGGATGCTGCGGACGGTCCAGCACGTCGTCCACGCTGCCTTCCTCGACCTTGCGGCCGGCGTACATCACGATGACGCGCTGGCACATCTGCGCCACCACGCCCAGGTCGTGCGTGATCAGCACGATGGCCGTGCCCAGCCGCGCCTGGATGTCGCGCAGCAGGTGCAGGATCTGGGCCTGGATGGTCACGTCCAGCGCCGTGGTGGGCTCGTCGGCGATCAGCACCTTGGGCTGGCAGGCCAGCGCCATCGCGATCATGGCGCGCTGGCGCATGCCGCCGGACAGCTGGTACGGGTATTCATGCACGCGGCGGGCCGGATCGGAGATCTGCACCAGGTCCAGCAGCCGCTCGGCCTGCGCCAGCGCCTCGCGCCGCGACAGGCCCTGGTGCAGCGTCAGCGATTCGGCGATCTGGCGGCCGATGGTGAACACGGGGTTCAGCGAGGTCATCGGCTCCTGGAAGATCATCGACAGCTGGTTGCCGCGGATGGCGCGCATGGCCTTCTCGGGCAGCGCCAGCAGATCCTGGCCCGCGAATTCGATGGCGCCGCCGGCGACGCGACCGGGCGCGCGCAGCAGTCGCATGATGGACAGCGAGGTGACGCTCTTGCCGCAGCCGGATTCGCCGACCAGGCCCAGCGTCTCGCCGGGCAGCAGATCGAACGACAGGCCGTTGACGGCCACCGTGGTGGTCTCGTCGCCATCGAAACAGGTGGTCAGGTCGCGCACGCGCAACACGGGTTCGGTTCGCATGGGCGCTCCTAGAGTTTCTTGGCCAGGCGCGGATCCAGCATGTCGCGCAGCCCGTCGCCCACCAGGTTGACGGCCAGCACGGTCACGCCCAGGAACAGGCCGGGGTAGAGGATGATGTGGAACGCCACCGCCACGAAGTTGCGGCCCTCGGCCATGATGTTGCCCCAGCTGGGCGTGTGCGGCGGAATGCCCACGCCCAGGAAGCTCAGCACCGCCTCGGTCAGGATGGCCGAGGCCGCGATGAAGGTGGCCTGCACCATCAGCGGCGCGAACAGGTTGGGCAGGATGTGGCGCAGCAGGATGGCCGGCACGCGCGTGCCGGACGCCACCGCCGCCTCGATGTAGGGCTGCTCGCGGATGGTCAGCGCCAGCGCGCGCACCAGCCGCACCACGCGCGGGATTTCCGGAATCACGATGGCGATGACGACGGTGCCCAGGCCGCCCTTGAGCGTGGCCATCAGCGCGATCGCCAGCAGCACGCCGGGGATGGCCATCAGCCCGTCCATGACGCGCATGATCAGCGCGTCGACGCGGCGGAAGTAGCCGGCCAGCATGCCCAGCGCCACGCCGATCACGGTGGACGCCAGCGCCACCGCCGCGCCGACCAGCAGCGAGACCCGCGCGCCCCAGATGGTGCGCGAGTACACATCGCGGCCCAGCGCGTCGGTGCCGAACAGGTGCTCGGCCGAGGGCGGTTTCATGCGCGCCAGCGGGTCGATGTCCTGCGGATCGATGGTGGCCAGCCAGGGCGCGGCCAGCGCCGCCAGCGCCAGCAGGATCAGGATGGCGCAGCCCAGGTACAGCGTCGGATGGCGCCGCAGCGAACGCAGCGCGCGGCGGCCGGCGGGCTTGCGCGCCGGCAGCGGGATTGAGGTCGTGGTCATGGCGGCCCCGTTCAGTAGCGGATGCGCGGATCGAAGAGCCGGTAGCTCAGGTCGACCAGCAGATTGATGAACACATAGATGCCAGAGGCCACCAGCAGCACGCCCTGGATCACCGGATAGTCGTGGCGCAGCACGGCGTCCACGGTCAGGCGGCCCAGGCCGGGAATGGCGAAAACGGTCTCGGTCACGACCACGCCGCCGATCAGCAGCGCCACGCCCACGCCGATGGTGGTGACGATGGGATTGGCCGCGTTCTTGAGCGCGTGCCATACCACCGGGCCGGCCGCCAGGCCCTTGGCGCGGGCGGTGCGGATGTAGTCCTCGGACAGCGCCTCGAGCATGGTGGCGCGGGTCATGCGCGTGAGCAGCGCCATGTAGACCAGGCCCAGCGACAGACAGGGCAGCACCAGGTGGCGCAGGTACTGGACCAGGCCCTGCTCGGGCGGCTTGTAGCCCTGCACCGGCAGCCAGCCCAACTTTATCGAAAAGCCATACACCAGGCTGTAGCCGATCAGGAACACCGGCACCGAGAAGGCGCAGACCGAGCCCACCATCACCAGCCGGTCCAGCCAGCGGCCGGCATGCCAGGCCGCCAGCACGCCCAGCGGGATCGCCAGCAGCACCGCGAACAGCATGGTGAAGGCGGCGATCGAGAAGGTCGGCCCCAGGCGCTGCCCGATCAGCTGTGACACCGGCATCTGCGTGGCGATCGAGGTGCCCAGATCGCCGGTGGCGATATTGCCGACCCAGATGCCGAACTGCTGCAGCAGCGGCTTGTCCAGGCCCAGGTTCTGGCGGATCTTCTCCACGTCCTCGGCGGTGGCGTTGTCGCCCGCGATGACCGCCGCCGGATCGCCGTCCGACAGGTGGATGAGCATAAAGACCACGACCGCCACCACCGCCATGACCGGAATAACCGCCGCGATGCGGCGCAGGATGTATTTCATGCTGCGTTCCCCCCGGAACCTGGGCCGGGCGCCGTGGCGCCCGGCGCCCGCCTTACGGCTTCTCGATGTTCCACGTGACCGGGACGCCGGCCTTGATCAGCTCGGTGCCCTTCAGGCCGCGCGTGGCGTACACGGGCTTGAACTCGCCCCACATCACGTAGGGCACGGTCTGGTAGGCGCGTTCCTGGATGCGGGCCGCCAGCTCCTTGCGCTTGCCCGCGTCGGTCTCGCGGATCCAGGCGGTGCGCAGTTCGTCCAGCTCCTTGTCGCAGGGCCAGCCCGGCAGGCTGTTGCCGCAGGCGGCCGACAGCCAGGGGTTGGTGACCGGCGTGCTGGCGTCGTAGTAGCCGCCCCAGGTCAGGAACAGGTTCCAGCCGCCCTGCGCGGGCGGATCCTTCTTCAGCCGGCGCGCGGCCAGCGAGGCCCAGTCCATGGATTGCAGGTCGACGTTGACGCCGGCCTTCTTCAGGTTCTGCGACAGCACCATCACGGCGGGCGCGCTCAGGTGGTCGGTGGGGTACAGCAGCACCACCTTCTCGCCCTTGTAGCCGGCTTCCTGCAGCAGCTGCCTGGCGCGCGCCGGGTCCGGTTTGGCGTAGGGCGCGGCGCCGGCGTCGGTGGCCAGGGGCGAACCGCAGATGTACAGCGTGGCGCAGTAGTCGACGCGGTACTTGTCGGGGTAGCCCATGGCGGCCAGCATCTGCTTCTGGTTCACCAGGTAGTACAGCGCCTGGCGCGCGCGGGCGTCGTTGAAGGGCGGATGCAGCGCGTTCAGCACCACCATGCCCTGCGAGGCCACCGAGGTGTCCAGCTTGATGTCGGGATTGCTTTCCAGCACCGGCAGGAAGTCGGGCGTGACCTGCTCGATCATGTCCACCTCGCCGTTCATCAGCGCGGCGGTGGCGGTGTTGCCGTCGGGGATGTAGACCCATTCGACGCGGTCCACCTTGACGATCTTGCCGCCAGCCAGGCCGTCCGCCGGCTCGGCGCGCGGCACGTAGGCCGGGTTCTTCACGTACACGACCTTGTTGCCGGGCACCCATTCATCGCGTTTGAACAGGAACGGACCGGAGCCCACCATTTCCGTGATCTGCGTGCTCGGGTCCGTGGCGGCGATGCGCTTGGGCATGATGAAGGGCGGCAGGCCGGACGGTTTGGACAAGGCCTCCAGCACCAGGCCAAAGGGTTCCTTGAGCGTCAGCGTGAAGGTCTCCGGACCGGTGGCGGCCAGCTCGGCGCCGGCCGCGAACATGGCCTGGCCCAGCGTGTCCTTCTTGCCCCAGCGCTGGATGGAAGCCACGCAGTCCTCGGCCGTGACCGGCGCGCCGTCGCTGAACTTCAGGCCCGGGCGCAGCGTGAAGCTCCAGCGCTTGCCGTCTTCCGAGGCCTGCCAGCTGTCCACCATCTGCGGCTTGACCTGGCCCTTGCTGTCCTGCGCGAACAGCATGTCGAACACCATGTAGCCGTGGTTGCGCGTGATGTAGGCGGTGTTGAAGAGCGGGTCCAGCGTCTTCAGGTCGGCGTGCGGCACCAGCCGCAGGGTCTTGCCCTGGGCGTGCGCGCCGGTGACGGCGCCCAGCGCCAGCAGCGCCGCCGTGGCCAGCAGGCTGAAACGTTTGATCATGGTCATCCCCTTGTATTGTGTGTCGTGGTCTTGCTTGCGGCGCGGTCTCTGCGGACCGCGCCGTCATGTCATGTCAGGCCGTCAGCGGCCATTTCGGCCGCCGCACCTTGCGGTAGGGCAGACTGTTGTAGTCCTGCGTGATGGCGCCGGGCGTCGCGACGTAGATGACGTGCTTGGCCACCTGCGAGTACGAGGCGTAGAAGTGCTGCGAGGACTTGACCACGATGAGCTTCATCGCGGCCAGGTCGATGCCGAACTGCGTGAACATGTCCGTGCCCATGGCCTGGGTGCGCAGCGAGGTCAGCGCCAGCACCACGCCGCCCGTGCGCAGGATGGCCACGTCGCCCAGCAGCGCCGGCGTGTTGGACAGCCCCGTCATGACGGCCTCGCGCTTGAGCGCCAGCACCGTGCAGCGCAGGTCCAGCGGCTGGCCCGACACGGGCGCGACCTTGCCGCCCACGCGCAGCTGCACCTCGGCGCCCTCGCCCGCCTCGAAACAGAGCTGCACGGAGACCGGATCCCAGAACGGACCCATCGCCACGTCTTCGATGCCGCGCGCCAGCACGCGTTCCAGGATGAACGTGGCGTCGCTGGGCGCGCCGCCGCCGGCGTTGTCCGCCGAATCGGCCAGCACCACCGGGAAGGCGCCGTGCGCCAGGGCCTGGTCCAGCGCCTCGTCGGTGGGCGGATAGGCCGGCGACAGCTGTTCGCGAAAACCGATGATCTCCTGGCCCAGCTCGCGCGCCAGCGCCTCGGCCCGCCCCGGATCGCCATCGGTATAGACCAGCACCTTGGCGCCCATGTCGGCGGTGTCGCCCCAGGGGAAGCCATGGGCGATCGAGATCGACAGCACGCCGTTCTTGCCTTCCATCGCCATCAGCTTGTCGACGAAGCCGCGCATCGGTTCGCGGCTGGTGTGCATGACCGAGATGAGCTGGCAATCGAACACGCCGCGCGTCGGCCGGATGCGACCCTTGGCCTTGGCCACGCACAGGTCGACCAGCTCATAGGCGCGGTCCAGGATGTCGGTATGGGGGTATTCCTTGTAGCAGACGATGAGGTCGGCGGATTCCATCATGGTCGCGGTCAGATGGCAGTGCGGATCCAGTTCCGCGCCGATCACCGTGTCCGGGCCGACGATCTCGCGCGCGCGGCGCAGCAGGTCGCCCTCGCAATCGTCGTAGCCGTCGGCCACCATCGCGCCGTGCAGGCCGAACAGCGCCACGTCCACGGGGCCGGCGTTGCGCAGGTCCTGCAGCAGCTCGTCGCGCAGCGTTTCATAGGCGTGGCGAGTGGTGATGCCGGCCGGCATGGCGGCGGCGGTCAGGCCTTCGACCAGCGTCCAGTCCTTGCCCTTGGCGCGCTGCCGCGCCGCCCACAGCGGACCGGCATACATCTGCATGCGGTCCGGATGCTGGCCGGCCGGGTAATAGCCGCGCGCGCGGTAGGCGCCCAGGCCGGTGGGGATGGGGGAAAAGGTATTGGTTTCGGTTGCCAGGGAACCGGAAAAGATCTTCATGCTGCCACTCCATGTCGAGCGTTTGCAGGGTGCGCGAGGCCGGCGCGCGTGGGATTGCTTGCGGGGAAATCAGGTCCGGTCGCCGACCCAGGCCTGCACTTCGATCTCCACGTCCACTTCCAGCGCCAGCCGTGCCTCCACCGTGGAGCGCGTCGGGAAGTCGGCCGGGAAATGCTCTCGGTAGGCTTCGTTGAAATCGGCGAATTGCGCCAGGTCGGCCAGCCAGACGGTCACGCGCACCACGTCGGCCAGGCTGGCATTGGCCAGCGCCAGCGTGTCCTTGATGCGGGCGATGGCCGCGTGGGTCTGTTCGCGGATGTCGCCGCGCACGACCTTGCCGTCGGCATCCATCGGGATCTGGCCAGACAGGAACAGGAAGCCGCCGGCGCGGGTGGCGCGCGAGAACGGCAGCGGCAGGGTGCTGGGATAACGGGTGATGGCGGTCATGGGGACTTCCGGAAAACGGGTGGAATGAAAGAGGATCAGCGCAGGCGGCCCGGGCGCATGGCCCGGGCGTCGACGCCATGCGCGCGCAGCGCGTCGGGCACTGGCTGGCGCTCGACCAGCGCGGCCGCCAGTTCCGAGGCCGCGGCGGCGGTCTGGATGCCGTAGCCGCCCTGCGCCGCCAGCCAGAAGAAGGCCGGCGCGGCCTCGTCCCAGCCAACCACGAAGTCGCCGTCGCGCACGAAGGAGCGCAGGCCGGCCCAGGTGTGCTTGGGGCGCCGTATCGTCAGCGAGGTAGCTTCCTCGATGCGGTAGATGCCGGTGGCCACGTCCAGTTCCTCCGGCGCCACGTCGTGCGCCTCGACCGGATCCGCGTTGGCCGGCGAGCCCAGCAGCTGACCGGCGTCGGGCTTGAAGTAATAGCTTTCGTCGACGCCCACCACCGCCGGCCAGGCGGAGAAATCCACGTCGGGCGGACCGTTGAAGGTGAAGGCGGTGCGGCGGCAGGGCTGCAGGCCGACCGGCGCGGCGGCGCACAGCGCGGCCACGTGATCGGCCCAGGCGCCGGCCGCGTTGATGATGGCGCGCGCGCGCAGCGTGGCGCCGTCGGCCAGCGTCAGCGTCCAGACGCCGTCGGCATGGCTGGCCGCGCGCAGCTCGGCATTGGCGCGCAGGGTGGCGCCGCGCGCCCGCATGCCGCGCAGGAAGCCCTGGTGCAGGCCGTGCACGTCGATGTCGCGCGCGTCCGGCTCCTCCAGCGCGCCGCACAGCTGCTCGGCGCGCAGGCAGGGCACGCGCGCGGCGGCGGCCTGCGGTTCGATCAGGCGGACGTTGTCGGAATGCCGGCGGAATTCGTCATAGGTCTGTTGCAGCAGGTCGCGCTGTTCGGCGGTGGCCACGTACAGCACGCCGCGCGGGTGCAGCAGCGGATGTTCGGTGAAGCCCTCGGGCGGATTCTCGTAGAACGCGCGGCTGGCGCGGGTCAGCGCCTGGATCTGCGGCGTGCCATAGGTTTCCATGAACATGGCCGCCGAGCGGCCGGTCGAGTGGTAGCCGGGCTGCGCCTCGCGCTCCAGCACGATCACGCTGGCATGCGCGCTCAGGCGGTAGGCCACGGAAGCGCCGGCGATGCCGGCGCCGATCACTGCATAGTCCGAAATGAGGTCTGGGTTCATCGCTGCGTCGAAGAGAATTCTATTATTTGATAATTCTCGAATACGATAATTAGATGGCGGCACGGAGGTAATAGGGGGTTGTACGGATGGCGCGGCCGCGCCTTCGCCGCCCCGCCAACCGCCCGGGCGCGCGCGGTGCTATCGTTCGCCCGTCTTTCCGCAACGCCGCGCCGCTTCATGTCCGACCATCCCGCCGCTTCCGCCCCGCCGGCCTCCATTCCCGACAGCGAGTCGCGACCCTTCGTGCGCGACGTGGGCGACCGGCGCTCGCTGCATTTTTCCGAGCAGGTCATCCAGAGCAGCATGTCGCTGCTGAACCCGGACGCGCTGGAGCTGGAGTACACGCGCATGATGATGGGCTTCTTGCTGTTCAACCCGGAGCCCGACCGCATCGTGATGGTGGGCCTGGGCGGCGGCTCGCTGGCGAAGTTCTGCCATCGGCACCTGCCGCGTTCGCAGGTCGAGGCGCTGGAGATCAATCCGGCGGTCATTGCGCTGCGCGGCGATTTCATGGTGCCGCCGGACGACGAACGTTTCCGCGTCATCGCCTGCGACGCGGCCGAATTCCTGGGCGGCGCGTCGGACCACGCCGACGTGATCCTGCTCGACGGCTTCGGCGACCAGGGCATGCCCGACGCGCTGTGCTCGGAGGCGTTCTATGCCGATTGCCTGCGCGCCTTGCGCGACGACGGCCTGCTGGTGATCAACTTCCACGTCAATCATCCGCTCTACCATGAGTACCTGGCCCGCGTGCGCGAGTCCTTCGGCGCGGCGATGTTCGAGGTGGTGGACGACGACATGACCAACAGCATCGTGTTCGCCTGCAAGGGCGATCTGCTGGACGATCCGGCGTCGGCGCGGCTGCGTCGGCCCGAGGCGCTGTCCAAGGATGCATGGCGTCAGTTGATGCCGACCTTGCGCGTCATCGGCGCGACGCTGACGCTGCGCTAGACGAGCCCACCGTCGGCCGGCGCGGGAAGTTGGGCCGACGGCGCGTCTGCGGCTTGCCGTGGCCGCGACCCGGCCGGTCGCGATTTCGGACTATTCCCATTTCCGCATTCCCTGGCGGTCGCTAGAGTGGCCGCCAGCGGTTGCGCGTTTCCGCGTGGCGCGAACCGGCAAGGGCTTGATTCCTGAAAAATGACGCCAAAGGGTCCGTCACTTCAAATTATTTAAGTTGTTAAAAGTTGTATATATTGCGGCTTCGATAAATGTCACGCAAGCGGCCCGGTTAGAGGCCTAGGGAAATTCTCAGGAGAAGCTTGATGTTCGGTACGGTAGTGAAAGCAGGAACGCTGGCCCTGGTGTCGGTGTTGATGGCGGGTTGCGCAACGGAGCGGTCGAAGTCCGTCGCCGTGCCCGCGACGGTGGCGGCAAGCACGCCTTACCAGGGCCCGCGCAGCCCGATTTCCGTGGGCAAGTTCGACAACCGCACGGACTTCCTGCGCGGCGTGTTCTCCGACGGCGTGGATCGCCTCGGCGGCCAGGCCAAGACCATCCTGACCAGCCATCTGCAGCGCACCGGCCGCTTCCAGGTCATGGATCGCCAGAACCTGTCCGAGATCGCCCAGGAAGCCGCTTTCAACAAGCAGGCCAACAAGATCAAGGGCGCGCGTTACGTCGTCACCGGCGACGTCACGGCCTTCGGCCGCAAGGTGACCGGCGACCAGCAGCTGTTCGGCATCCTGGGGCGCGGCAAGGAGCAGGTGGCCTACGCCAAGGTCGATCTCAACGTCGTCGACGTGACCAGCTCCGAAGTCGTCTATTCCGCATCGGGCGCGGGCGAGTACAGCTTGTCCAACCGTGAAGTGATCGGCTTCGGCGGCTCGGCCGGCTACGACTCCACGCTCAACGGCAAGGTGCTGGACCTGGCCATCCGCGAAGCGGTGGATCGCCTGGTCGACGGCATCACGCAAGGCGCCTGGGCGCCCACCGCCAACTAAAAGGGGAATCCATCATGATGAAGACGATGGCGCAGCCGCGCCGGACGGCGTTCGCCCGTACGGGTCGCGCGCTGGCGATCACGGCATTGGCCGGCCTGCTGGGCGCTTGCGCGCAGCAGCCCAAGAGCCTGTACACCTGGGAAGGCTATCAACCCACCGTGTACGCCTACCTGAAGGAAGATGGCAACGATTACGCCGTGCAAGCGCAGACGCTGGAAAAGAGCGTCGAGAAGGCGCGCGCCACCAACCGCGAACTGCCTCCCGGCTTTCGCGCGCACCTGGGCATGCTGTACCTGAAGATGGGCGACGGCGAAAAGGGCGTCGAGCAGCTGCAGGGCGAAAAGCAGGCCTTTCCCGAATCCACGCCGTTCATGGACTTCCTGATGCGCAACGCGGGCAAGTCCGCCGCCGCGCCGCAAGCGCAGGCCGCAACGCCTGCCGCCGAATCCGTCGCCAGGAACGAGCCGGGCGCCAAGTCCGAACCCGCCGCCCAGACCGAGCCGGCCGCGCCGAAGAAGAAGGGGAACTGATCATGATGAAATCACTGCGCCTGGCCATGCTGGCCATCGTCGCCCTGCTCGCCGGTTGCGCCGGCCCGCAGCGCAACGTGGACTACACCGCGTTCCGTGAAAGCAAGCCGGCTTCCATCCTGGTGCTGCCGCCGCTGAACACGTCCGTCGACGTGGCCGCGTCCGCCGCCGTGCTGTCGCAAGCCACGCTGCCGCTGGCCGAGTCCGGCTACTACGTGGTGCCGGTTGCCGTCATGGAAGAGACCTTCCGCCAGAACGGCCTGACCACGCCGGATGACATCCACGCCGTGCCCGCCGCGCGCCTGCGCGAGATCTTCGGGGCCGACGCCGCCTTGTACATGACCGTCAAGGAATACGGCGCGAGCTACAAGGTGGTGTCGAGCGACGTCACCGTGTCCATCGACGCGACGCTGCTGGACCTGCGCAGCGGCGCCAAGCTGTGGGACGGCCACCAGACCCTGAGGCAAGGCAGCAGCAGCAACAGCGGCGGCCTGATCGGCATGCTGGTGCAGGCGGTGGTGGATCAGGTGGTCAACTCGTTGTCGGACCGCAGCTATGGCGTGGCCGGCATGACCAGCAACGCCCTGCTCAGCGCCGGCACGCAAGGCGGCATCCTGTATGGTCCGCGTTCGCCGCGCTACGCCGGGCAGTAGGCCCTTCGCCAGCGGTCGCGTGCCGCTGGCGTTTGCGGGACAGCACACCAGGCCCCGTTCGCCGTCTTGAATCGGCGCGCGGGGTTTTCTTTTGCCGGCTCGCCGCCATGCGTGGCGAATCCGGCGGTTGCCGGTGTGGTGGCTCAAGCCTGTCCGGCCGTCGCGGATGCCCGCGCGCGCCGCAGACGCGGCTTCCATTCGCTGACGATCACGCCCAGCACTACCAGTGCGCCGCCGACCAGCGCCAGCGGCGCCAGCCGCTCGCCGGCGATGCGGCCGAAGATGCCGGCCCATACCGGCTCGCCGGCATAGATCAGCGTGGCGCGCGCGGGATCGACCGTGCGCTGCGCCCAGTTCATGGTCAGCTGGATCAGCGCGCTGGCGCAGCCCAGCGCCACGGCCAGGCCGGTGAGCGTCCAGGAGAACGGCGGGATCTCGGTCTCGCCGGCCAGCGGCATCAGCGCGAAGGCCGCGATCGACGCGGCCGCCAGTTGCAGCACGGTGACGCGGCGCAGGTCCACGCTGCGCGCGTAATGGCTGATGAGCAGGATCTCGGCGGCGATGGCCACCGCGCCGGCGATGGTGATGAGCTGGCCGTAGCTGAACGAGATCGAGGCGGGGTTGTTGCCGGTCAGCAGCATCAGGCCCATGCAGGCCAGCGCCACGCCGACCCAGGTCATGGCGCGCGGCGCGCGCCGCAGCACCAGCCATTGCAGCAGCGGCACCGCCGGCACGTACAGGGCGGTGAGGAAGGCCGATTCGCTGCTGGTGATGTGCTGCAGGCCGATGGTCTGGCCGCCGTAGCCGGCCACGATGGCCAGGCCGACCGCGCCGCCGGCCCGGACTTCGCGCCAGGTGATGCCGCGCAGCGAACGCAGCGACACCAGTCCCACGGCCAGGGCCGCGGCGGCGAAGCGGCAGCCGACGAAGAACATGGGCGTGCCCGCGGTGAGCGCGTGCTGCACGGCCAGGAAGGTGCCGCCCCAGACCACGGTGATCAGGACGAGCGCGGCTTCGGGCGCCCTGCGCGCAAGCAGGGAGGGAGATGGGGATGTGGGGCTATTGTGCATAATATTGCACAATATCGGATGTGGTATTTTTGCGCAATATATTGCTCATGCGCTTGCGCAAGGAGAATCGCCATGCCGTCGAACCAGGTGCTCGAACACGTGGCCGCCAATCTCAGGCGCCTGCGCGATGGGCAAGGCCTGAGCCAGCAGGCGCTGGCCGATGCGGCGGGCGTGAGCCGCCGCACCATCGCCGGGCTGGAGGCCGGCGACGCCAACATCAGCCTGGCCAAGCTCAGCCTCATCGCCACGGCGCTGGGCGCCAACTTCACCGCCCTGGTCAGCCCGGCCGGCCGCGCGCCCGATCAGGCGCCCGACGTGCTGACCTGGCGCGGCCAGCTTGCCGGCAGCCAGGCGGTGCTGCACTGCTCGGCGGCCGCCTCGCATCAGGTGGAACTATGGTCCTGGACCCTGGCGCCCGGCGAGCGCTACCAGGCCGAGGCCGACCCGGAAGGCTGCGTCGAGATGCTCTACGTGATCGAGGGCGCGCTGACGCTGGAGCTGGCCGGACAGGAGCGGGTCATACCTGCGGGGGCGACCACGTCCTTTGCCAGTTCGGTGTCCTATGCCTACGCCAACCGGCAGGCGGGCGTGCTGCGCTTCATTCGCAACCTGGTGATTTAGGGCGCGCCAGCCGGGCGACTGGCGCTGGCGGGAGCGTTCCCGCAGGTGGTCCGCCGTTCCATGGCCGGCGCTCCGAGGGCTGTCGATCCCGTGGGCGGTGATGCCGCCGTCGTCCGACAGCCCCGCCCGACGTTTCAGTCCGAGCCGGCGGCGAAGCCCGTCAGCGCCTCGCCGTGCATGCGGTAGCGCACCCACTCGGCCTGCGGCCGCGCGCCGATCGACTGGTAGAAGTCGATGGCCGGCTGGTTCCAGTCCAGCACGCTCCATTCGAAGCGGCCGCAGCCTTCCTCGACCGCGACCCGCGCCAGATGGCGCAGCAGGCGCTTGCCGGCGCCGATGCCGCGACTGGCGGGCGAGACGTACAGGTCTTCCAGGTACAGCCCTTTCCTGGCCTGCCAGGTCGAGTAGTTGAAGAAATAGATGGCGTAGCCCACCGGCTGCCCGTCCGCTTCGCAGATCAGCGCGCGCGCGGGCGTGCCGGGGCCGAACAGGCTGCTGGCCAGGGTTTCGACGGTGGCCTCTACCTGGTCGGCGGCCTTTTCATAGACGGCCAGCTCGGTGATGAATCGCAGGATCAGCGCGCAGTCCTGTTCGGTGGCGGGGCGGATGGAAATCGTCATGGGAGCGCTACGGAGAAAATCGAAAAGGCGGCGCATGGCCGCGTGGAATGGCAAACCGACGATGATAGGGATGCGGGTGTCAGTGCATCAAGTGCATTATTTTCAGCAGATAATGCATGTTATGCATTCTGATCTGAGACGCCTGGACCTGAACCTGCTGGTGGCGCTGGATGCCCTGCTGCGTCGCCGTTCGGTGAGCGCCGCCGCCGACGAACTGGCCATGAGCCCGTCCGCGCTGAGCCACGCGCTGGCGCGCCTGCGTGCCGCGCTGGACGACGAGCTGTTCGTGCGCATCGGCAACGCCATGCAGCCCACCGCCCATGCCGAGCGGCTGGCCGGGCCGGTCAGCGCCGCGCTGGCGCTGCTTTCCAACGGGCTGGCGCAGGCGGGCCGCTTCGACCCGGCCACCAGCGACCGCTGCTTCACCCTCGCGGCCACCGACTACACCACCTTCGCCATGCTGCCGGCCCTGGTCGCGCAAGTGCAGGATCTGGCGCCGCGCCTGCGCTTCCAGATCGTCCACGCGCAAAACCCGGACTACGCCGAGGACCTGGCCTCGGGCCGGCTGGATTTCGCGCTGGGTTATGTGGAAGACATGGCCGAGCCCGCTCCCGGCATCGAGAGCTTCGACTGGCTGACGGATCACTACGTGGTGATCGCCAGCCGGGATCATCCTCGGATCCGGTCCGCGCCCAGCCTGGACGCCTACCTGGCCGAGCGCCACGTGGCGGTGCGCCCCTGGGGCGAGGCCGGCGGCCATATCGACAAGCTGCTGGAGCGTCGCGGACTGCGCCGCGACGTGGCGGTGCAGCTGCCCTCGGTGCTGGCCGCGCCCTTCATCGTGGCCGGCTCGGCGCTGATCATGACGGTGCCGCGTCAGGCGGCGCGCACGCTGGGCGCGGTGGCGTCGATCGTTGAGTATCCGCCGCCCTTCGAGATCCCGCCCTTCACGCTCAAGGCCTACAGCCACGTGCGCCAGCGCAGCGCGGCGCATGCCTGGCTGCGCGAACAGCTGCTGCGCGCGATTCCGGCCTGAGGGCCGGCGCCGCACGCGGTGCAACGGCGCTGCGTTGCTGGTTCAGTTCAACGCCAACATGGCTCCCGGCGCCACCTGCGGCGCGCCGCGAGTCGTTGCGTGGCTGGCGACGTCATGGCTGTCGAGCTTGAAGCCGCCCACCAGCTGCGCCAGGTGCGCGGCTTGTTCCTGCAGCGTCTGCGCGGCGGCGGCGGCCTGTTCCACCAGCGCGGCGTTCTGCTGCGTGGCGTTGTCCATCAGGCCGATGGCGTTGCCGATCTCCGAGATGCCGGTGCGCTGTTCCTGGCTGGCCAGGTCGATCTCGCCGACGATGCTGGTCACGCGCTCGACGCTGCCCACCACCTGATCCATGGTGCCGCCGGCCTGGCGCACCAGCGAGTTGCCGGTGCGGATCTGGTCGACCGAGGATTCGATCAGCGTCTTGATCTCGCGCGCGGCGGTGGCGCTGCGTTGGGCCAGCGTGCGCACTTCGCCGGCCACCACGGCGAAGCCGCGGCCCTGTTCGCCGGCGCGCGCGGCTTCCACCGCCGCGTTCAGCGCCAGGATGTTGGTCTGGAAGGCGATGCCGTCGATCACGCCGATGATGTCGACGATCTTGCGCGCCGAGGCGTCGATGCCGTCCATGGTGTGCACCACCTGCTGCATCACCGCGCCGCCCTGGCCGGCCACGCGCGAGGCGTCGCTGGCCAGGTTGGCCGCCTGGCTGGCGTTGTCGGCGTTGTGCTGCACGGTCGAGGTGATCTCTTCCATGGCCGCGGCGGTCTGCTCCAGCGAGCTGGCCTGCTGCGAGGTGCGGTCGGACAGGTCATGGTTGCCGCTGGCGATCTCCAGGCTGGCGGTGCGCACGGAGTCGGCCGCCACGCGGATCTCGCGCAGGATCGTGGCGATCTTGTCGGCGAATTGATTGAATGCGGCGCCGATCCGGGCCAGCTCGTCACCGCCCTCGGCCGGCAGCCGGCGCGTCAGGTCGCCGTCGCCGCTGGCGATGTCCTGCAGCGCGTATTGCACCTGGGGCAGGCCGCGCAGCTGACGCTTGACCGCCATCGTCACGAAGGCCACGGCCAGCAGCAGCGCCAGCGCGGTGATGGACGCGGCCAGCTTGACCATCATGGTGACCGGCTCGTTGGCCTGGGCGCGGTCGATGGCGATCACCAGCGTCCAGGGCGTGCCTTCCACGGCGCTGGCGTACAGCAGCTGGCTGACGCCGCCGATGTCCTGTGTCAGCGAGCTGCCGCTGTTCCTGGCCAGCTGTTGCAGCTGGCCCAGGTCCAGGCCGGGATCGATGGCGGTGACCGGCTTGAGCGCCAGCTTGACGTCCGGGTGGGCCAGGATCTGGCCCTGTCCGTCCAGCAGGAAGGCGAAGCTCTTGGGCGTGGCCTGGATGGCCGCGACCATCTTGGCCATGCTGTCGAGCAGCATGTCGGTGCCCACGGCCGCGACCACGCGGCCGTCCTTGCGCACCGCCTCGACGAAGCTCATGCACAGCTTGCCCGACGCGGCGTCCACATAGATCGGCGTGATGGCCGGCCCGTTGGTCTGGGCGGCCTGCTGGTACCAGGCGCGCGCCGGGCCGTCGAAGCCATCCGGCATGGCGTGGTTGAAGATGTAGCGCTTGTCGGCGTAGACGATATAGGCGTCATCGAAGCCGCCGGCCTGCTGCGCGGTCGCGGCCATGGTGTGCGCGATGGCTTCGGGCTGGTCGACGGCGTTCTTCAGCGAGCTGGTGACGCGCTGCTTGTCGCGCACCCAGGCGGACAGTTCATTGGCGTGATTGCGCGTGATCTGGCCGATGTTGTGGTCGACCTGGTCGAAGGTATTGTTGCGGGCCACTAGCACCGTGGCCAGGGAAAGCGACAGCATGGAAAGAATGGTGATCGCCACGCAGAGGGCGATGAGGCGGTTGCGTATGGACTTGAACATGGTGCGGCCCCGATGGCTGTCGACATCGCGGCGGCACGGAAAGCCGCCGCATATGAGGCGCAGCGTAAGGTCGGCGCGGTGCAATCAACCCTGGGATCAAGGGCGCGCCTGCCGTCCAGTTCGTCATTTTGGCCAGACCCTGCCGGGGCCACTGTAACAGGGACGTATTGCCGCCGTATGGCGTTGCCGCGCGCGCCTGCGGGTTGTCCCGCAGGCGTGCTGTCACACAGGCGTTTACGGCGGATTACGTCGACGTCGGCGGCGTGGCGCCGGGCTCGTGCGACACCGGGCGTCCCAGCAGGTAGCCCTGGAAGTGGGTACAGCCTTCCTCCGTCAGCCGGCGCAGCTGGGCCGGGGTTTCCACGCCCTCGGCGGTGGTGGGGATGTCCAGGCTGCGTCCGATGCCGTTGATGGCGCGGATGATGGCCAGCGCCTCGCGGCTGGACTCCACGTCCTGGGTGAAGGACTTGTCGATCTTGATCTTGTCGAACTCGAAGCTGCGCAGGTAGCTCAGCGAGGAATAGCCGGTGCCGAAATCGTCCAGCGCCACCTTCACGCCCATGTCCTTGAGCCGGGTCAGGGTGGACAGGTTGGCCGCCGAATTGGCCAGCAGCACCGATTCGGTGATCTCCAGCTCCAGCCGGTCGGCCGGCAGGCCGGACGTGGTCAGCGCCGATTCCACCAGCGACACCAGCGCGCTGTTGGCGAACTGGCTGGCCGACAGGTTGACGGCCACGGTTTCATGCGGCTCCCAGCGCATGGCCTCGCGGCAGGCCTCGTGCAGCGTGAAGGCGCTGAGCTCATGGATCAGCCCGGTTTCCTCGGCCACGGGAATGAAGTCGTTGGGCATGATCAGGCCCTTGGTCGGATGTTGCCAGCGCATCAGCGCCTCGCGGCCCACGGTGCGTACATGGCTGGCGTCCTTGATGGGCTGGTAGTGCAGCCGCAGCTGCTGCGAGATGATGGCCTGGCGCAGGTCCATTTCCATCTCGTGGCGCTTGAGCGCGGTGGTCTCCATCTCGGGCTTGAAGAAGGCCATGCCGTTGCGGCCGTTGCGCTTGGCCTCGTACAACGCCATGTCGGCGTAGCGCAGCAGGTGGTCGGCGGTGCATTCCGGCGTGTCGGCCACGGCGATGCCGATGCTGACCGTCACCGGCACGGTGTGACCGTCGATCTCGAACGGCGCGCGCACGGCGTCCACCAGGCGCTGCGCCATGCGGCGCACGTCCTCAGTCTGCTCGATGTTGGGCAGCACCACGGCGAATTCGTCGCCGCCCAGCCGCGCCAGCGTGTCCTGTTCGCGCAGGACCTTGGGCAGGCGCTTGGCCAGGAGGCGCAGCAGCTCGTCGCCGAACTGGTGGCCCAGCGTGTCGTTGACGCTCTTGAAGTTGTCCAGGTCCAGGCACAGCACCGCGGTGGCTCGGCCGTCGCTGGCCGCGTTCAGCGCCTTGAGCATCTGTTCGCGGAACAGGCGCCGGTTTGGCATGCCGGTCAGCGTGTCGTGGTGGGCCATGTAGCGCACCTGCGCATGGGCGGCGTTCTCGTCGGTGACGTCATCGGCGATCAGCAGCACATAGCGCGAGCGCGGATCGCTGTTGTGGAACACCAGCGTCTTGGTACGCAGCGAGCGCGGGCCCAGCGTGGTGGACAGCTCCTCTTCCTCTTCGCGCATGGCGCCGTCCGAGCGCAGCGCATCATTGCAGAGCCGCTCGAAGAAGGCGCAGGCCTGTTCCGGCAGGCATTCCTGCATGGTCCGGCCGCGCATGTCGGCGCGGTCGACGCCGAACATGGCCTGCACCTGGCGGTTGGCCAGCACTATCCGGCGCGACACCGCGTCCATCACCAGCACGCAGGAAGGGATCTGCGAAATCACCGCGTCCAGGAAGCTCGACAGCGAGCCCAGCTCGGCGTTGTAGCGCTCGGTCATTTCCTTGGCGCGCAGCAGCTGCTGTTCCTGCATGCGGCGCTCGGTCTCGTCGCGCGTGATCTTGGCGTAGCCGAGCAGTTCGCCGCCGTCGCCGTGGATCGCGTCGATCACCACGCTGGCCCAGAACAGGGTGCCGTCCTTGCGCACGCGCCAGCCCTCGGCGGCGAACTTGCCCCGGTCGCGGGCCCGCGCCAGTCCGGCTTGCGGCAGGCCCGAGGCCCGGTCTTCCGGGGTATAGAAGCAGGAGAAATTCTGGCCGACGATCTCGTCGGCCGCATAGCCCTTGGTGCGTTCGGCGCCGGCGTTCCAGTTGGCGACGGTGCCGTCCGGAGACAGCATATAGATGGCGTAGTCCTCGACACCCTGCACCAGGTGCCTGTACATGACGTCCGAATTCGCGATGGTCATAGCTTATGGCCGGTCTTCCGGCATGGGCCGCCGCTGCGGCTGGCATGAAAACATGACGGGATATATGGCTTTACGTCTGCGGAAGCCAAATATTTATCCCGCATATGAAAATGCCAAAAGCCTGCGCATTATTGCGAAGGCCGTCCAACTGTTGCGAAAAAGTACGCCTATCCGGCGCGGTGTTCAGCCTCGGCCGAAGCCCACGCGTTGCTTGAGCGCCTGCGCGATCATCGCGGTGTCGATGTCCTTGCCCGGATGGCGCTGGCAGAAGTCGTAGAGCACCGCCACGTAGGCGTTGCCCAGCAGCTTGGTGAGGGTGGCGGCGGTGGTGGCGGCGATGGTGCCGCCGGCCGCGCTGCCGGCGCCAGGGATCAGCTTGAGCAGGCTGGACACCACCGAGCGGCCGATCAGCGTGGCGGCCGAGGCGCCCAGCGTGGACGTGACCAGCGTGGTGATGGCCGCCGTGTCCAGCTCCATGCCGAAGGTGATGCCGATCTTGGCGATCATGCCGACCTGGATCGGCACCAGCGCGAAGGCGTCGGAAAACGGGATGGGCGCGGCGGCGGCCGACGCGGCCAGGCCGGCGGCGATGTTCACTTCGATCTCAGCCCGCTTTTTTTTTACTTCCAGCGCCTGCTTGTTGCGGGTGGACAGCGCATTGGCGTAGGCGCGCTGCTGCGCCTCGGGGATGGCCTGGGCGGTGGCGGCGATTAGCTCGTCCAGCCCCATGGGCGGCAGATCCGCGTCCAGCTCGTCGATGCGCTCGGGCAGCGCGCGCACCGGCACCACCTGCCGGGGGGCAGCAGCTCGCGCGCGGTGTCGGCGAACGGGCTGTTCTTGCGGGCCTTGGTCAGCACCGTGATGACGGGAATGCCGGCGTCCGCCAGCATGTTGCACAGCGCGATCTCCGCGTCCTCGACGCGGTGGCTGCTGTCCTGGATGCAGAGCCAGGCGATGTGGATGTGGCGTTCCTGATCGGCGGCGGCTCCGCGCTCGCGGATCAGCGCGTCCAGCTCGCGGCGCGAGGCTTCGTAGTCGGCTACTTCCAGGCCGCGCGTGTCGATGATGGTGAGCGGATGGCCGGGCCGGGTGAATTCCTGGGTCGTCGAGGTCACCGGCTTGCCCGCGCCGGTGCGCGCCAGCTCGCCACGGAACACGGCGTTGATCAGCGTGCTCTTGCCCACGCCCGTCTTGCCGGCCACCAGGATGTTGACGCGGCCGGCCCCGCGCGTCGCGGTGCTGATCGCGTCGGCGATGGCGTCTTGCAGGGGCAGCGGATCGGGCATGGGGGCGGGCATCTGGATTGGATTCGTCTGATTCTAATGGGTTCAATCCGTGGAAGTTCGGACGCTTGCCTCGGATAGCCCGGGATTGGACGCCGGGTTAGGGATTACGTCATGTTGTCCCAAGCTTGACTATACAAGTATAGATATTGCCGATCAGACCAATACCAAAAGAGAGGGGATATCCATGGATGAGCAGACAGGCTTGCGCCGTGGCCTGAGCGCGCGGCACGTGCGCTTCATGGCGCTGGGCTCGGCGATCGGAACCGGCCTGTTCTATGGCTCCGCCGCCGCCATACAGCGCGCGGGGCCGTCGGTGCTGCTGGCCTACCTGATCGGCGGCGCGGCCATCTTCTTCACCATGCGCGCGCTGGGAGAGATGGCGGTGCGCCATCCGGTGCCCGGCTCCTTCGGCCATTACGCGACGCGCTACCTGGGGCCGTACCTGGGTTTCCTGACCGGCTGGAGCTATGCCTTTTCCATGCTGATGGTCTGTCTGGCCGATGTCACCGTGTTCGGCGTGTACATGGGTTTCTGGTATCCGGACACGCCGCGCTGGATCTGGGTGCTGGGCATCGTGCTGTGCATCGGCGGCTTGAACCTGTGCAGTGTGAAGGTGTTCGGCGAGCTGGAGTTCTGGCTGTCCCTGCTCAAGGTCGTGGCGATCCTGGCGCTGATCGCGGGCGGCGCGGCGGTGCTGCTCAGCGGCATGCGCATCGGCGACGCGGACGCCACGGCGCCGGCCCTGGCCAACCTGTGGCAGCACGGCGGCTTCTTTCCCAACGGCATCGAGGGCATGATCGCGTCCTTCACGGTGGTGATGTTCGCCTTCGGCGGCGTGGAGGTCATCGGCATGGCTGCGGGCGAGGCCGGCGATCCCCGGCGCGTCATTCCCAAGGCGATCAATTCGGTGCCGCTGCGCATCCTGCTGTTCTACGTGCTGACCCTGCTGGTGCTGATGGCGATCTTCCCCTGGAGCAAGATCGGCACGCAAGGCAGCCCCTTCGTGCAGATATTCAGCAGCCTGGGCATCAAGGCGGCCGCGGACGTGCTGAACCTGGTGGTGATCTCGGCTGTGATCTCGGCGGTCAACAGCGATATCTTCAGCACCGGGCGCATGCTCTACGGCATGGCGCTGAACGGCCAGGCGCCGGCCGGCTTCGCGCGGGTGTCGCGTTTCGGCGTGCCCTGGATGACGGTGGCGGTGATGGGCGCGGGCCTGCTCGTGGGCGTGGCGCTCAATTACCTGTTGCCCGACGGCCTGTTCATGAAGCTGGCGGCCATCGTGACCTTTTCCGTGGTCTGGGTGTGGCTGATGATCCTGCTGTCGCAGCTGGCCATGCGTCGCCGCCTGGGCCCGGCCGCCGCCGAGCTGGCCTTTCCCGTGCCGCTGTGGCCCTGGGGTCAGCGCTGCGCCGTCGTCTTCATGCTGTTCGTGTTCGCGGTGCTGGCCGCGTTCGAGGATACGCGCGGCGCGCTGTATGTGGGCCTGGGCTGGCTCGCGCTGCTGTCGGCGGCCTATCTCTGGCTGTCCGCGATGCGTCGGCGCGCGGGCGGCGCATCGCGGCCTGACTATGATGATGACAAGGAGGAGTGACCATGCATCGCCATGAATTCGAACTGCCGGCCGAGGACATCGCGGCCTTCCAGCGCGACGGCGCGCTCTGTGTGCGGCAGCTGTTCACCGCGCCGGAAGTCGAGCTGCTGACGCGCGGCATCCAGAAGAACCTGGACGCGCCCAGCCCGCGCGCCAAGGTGGCCAGCCGGCCGGACGATCCCGGCTGGTTCTTCGAGGACTTCTGCAACTGGCGGGACAACGACGAATACCGGCGATTCATCTTCGACAGCCGCGTGGGCTCGGTGGCCTCGCAGCTGATGGGCGGCGGGCCGGCGCGGCTCTATCACGACCATCTGCTCGTCAAGGAACCCAACACGCGCCAGCGCACGCCCTGGCACCAGGACCAGCCCTATTACAACGTCGAAGGGCGCATGAATTGCAGCATGTGGATGCCGGTGGATCCGGTCGCGCGCGAGGCCACGCTGGAGTTCGTGGCGGGCTCGCACCTGGGGCCTTGGCTGATGCCGCGCACCTTCCTGGACAACCAGGCCAGGTGGTTTCCGGAAGGCAGCCTGGCGGATCTGCCCGACATCGAGGCCGACCGCTCGCGCTGGCGCATCCTGGGCTGGGAGCTGGAGCCGGGCGACGCCGTGTTCTTCCATATGCTGACGCTGCACGCGTCCGGCGGCGTGGGCGGAGACCGACGCCGGCGCGCGTTCTCGGTGCGCTTCCTGGGCGAGGACATGCGGCATGCACCGCGCGCCTGGCGGACCTCGCCGGAGTTTCCGGGGCTGGAGCAGGAGCTGCCGGCGGGCGCGCCGCTGGAGCACGCGCTGTTTCCGTTGCTGTGGCCGCGCGCCTGATGCCGGTGGCGGATCGGGCAAGTCGCGGCGTTGGCCCGGCTCAGGCCTTGGGCGCTTCGTACAGATGCTCGGGGCCCGGGAAGCGCCGGGCCTTCACTTCCTCGGAATAGGTCCGCGCCGCGGCCTGGATGCGTTCGGACAGTGTGTCGTAGCGCTTCACGAAACGGGCGGTGCGCTCGAACATGCCCAGCATGTCATCCACCACCAGCACCTGTCCGTCGCATGACGCGGACGCGCCGATGCCGATCACGGGGCAGGACAGGCTGGCGGCGATCGATGCCGCCAGCGGTTCCACCACGCCCTCGACTACCACCGCGAAGGCGCCGGCGGCGGCGATGGCTTCGGCGTCGGCCGCGATCTTGGCCTGCTCGGCATGGCCGCGTCCGCGCGCGCCGTAGCCGCCCAGGATGTTCACCGCCTGCGGCGTCAGGCCCACATGTCCCATCACGGGGATGCCGCGCGCCGACAGGAAGGCGACCGTGGCGGCCATGGCCTCGCCGCCTTCCAGCTTGATGGCGGCCGCGCCGGTTTCCTTCAGCACGCGGGAGGCCGACGCGAAGGCCTGCTCGGGACTGGCTTCGTAGCTGCCGAAAGGCATGTCCACCACCACCAGCGCGGTGCGCGCGCCGCGCGCCACGGCCGCGCCGTGCGCGATCATGGTGTCCAGCGTGACGGGGACGGTGGATGGCAGTCCGTAGATGGTCTGCGCCAGGCTGTCGCCCACCAGCAGCGCGTCGCAGCAGGGATCCAGCAGCTCGGCCATGCGCGCCGTGTACGCGGTCAGCATGACCAGCGGTTCCTGGCCCTTGCGGGCGCGGAAGGCGGGCACGGTCATGCGGCGGGGGGCGGGAGCGTTGGCATTCAGGGTGGCGGTGGTCGACATGCGGGCCTCGTGTTCGGGATGCGCGGCGGGCCTGGCAGGCAGCGCCGCGTCCCGAGCTTAACCCAGGCGCTTCATGGCTGTGGCAGCGCAAGCGCGGCGCGCATGTCCTCCAGGAAGGCCGCCGTGATCTCGTTCAGGTGGGGGCGCTTCTTGGCCACCAGCGTGATGTCCACGTCGTAATGGAACAGCGCCGGATTCAGAGGCCGCAGCAGGCCGGCCTGCACATAGGGCGCGGCATAGGCCTCGGGCAGGTAGCCCAGGTGCGCGCCGGAAAGGATCAGCACCGCGGCGGCCTCCATGTTGTCGGCCTCGGAGGTAATGCGGCGCGGCAGGCCCGCGAAGGAGGCCTCGGGCAGCGGGTAGGTGCGCCAGGTCCAGTCCGACTCGGCCACGTCGCCCGGGCCCAGGCTGCCGGCGCGGGCCGCCAGCGCGTGGCCCGCGCCGCAATAGGCCACCTGGCGCTCCTGGAACAGCGTGGCGTAGTCCAGCATCGGAACGCGGTGCAGGAAATAGCCCACCGCCACCTGCATTTCGTCCTTCAGGATCAGCTCTTCCAGTTCGCGCGGGCCGCGGATCAGCAGCGACAGCCGCACCGCTTCGTCGCGTTGCCGGAAGCGGGCGATGGCGCGTGCGATCAGCCCGTTCTGTTCCAGCGTGGCGTTGCCGATCAGGCCCAGCGTCAGGCTGCCGACCAGCTGGCGATGCATGTTGCGGGCCTCGGCGGTGAAGTTGTTCAGCGAGGTCAGCGCGCCGCGCGCCAGCCGGGCGAAACGCTGGCCCTTGGCCGTCAGCCGGAAGCCGCCCCGGCCGCGCTCGCACAGGCGGAAGTCCAGCCGCGTCTCCAGCGTGGCGAGCTGGCTGCTGATGGTGGACTGGCCCACGCCCAGCACGTCCTGCGCGGCCGATACGCCGCCGGCGTCGACAATGGCCAGGAACACCCTGATCAGCCTGAGATCCAGATCGGTAACGGTGGACAGCATAGGGTAATCACCTATGAAACATTGATATTGATCGATGCTTGTTGAGCGAACGAGATATGGATCGGGAATTGCGTGATTTCTATTATTCCATCGGGCCTTGCAGGCATGAAAGTCCTACGTTGAAAAGCGCGGAAATCATGCCGGCAATGGCTGGAAAGCAGGTTTTGCGGAAATTCACTTTTATACATATCGGTGTTTCGTGCAACGCCTGTGAATGGCATCAAGACCACATGGCGCGCCCTGGACGCGCGCCGGAAACGAATCGAGGGGCGGACATGTACTTGGACATAGGCGTAGTCGTGATCTACATGGGCGCGATGCTGTTGCTGGGCTGGTACGGCATGCGGCGCGCGAAGACGCAGGAAGACTTCCTGGTGGCGGGGCGCAACCTGGGGCCCGGCTTCTACATGGGCACCATGGCGGCCACGGTGCTGGGCGGGGCCAGCACCGTCGGCACGGTGCGCCTGGGCTATGTCCACGGCATTTCCGGCTTCTGGCTGTGCGCGGCGCTGGGCGCGGGCATCGTGGTGCTGAACCTGTTCCTGGCCAAGCCGCTGCTCAAGCTGCGCATCTATACCGTGACCCAGGTGCTGGAGCGGCGCTACAGCCCGGCCACGCGCCGCGTAAGCGCGCTGGTGATGATGGCCTACGCGCTGATGCTGGCCGCCACGTCCGTCATCGCCACCGGCACGGTGATGCACGTATTGTTCGACCTGCCCTTCTGGGCGGCGGTGCTGCTGGGGGGCGGCGTGGTCGTCATCTATTCGGCGGTGGGCGGCATGTGGTCGCTGACGCTGACCGACATCGTGCAGTTCGTGATCAAGACCGTGGGCCTGATGTTCGTGCTGCTGCCGATCTGCATCATGCGCGTGGGCGGCTGGGACCAGCTGGTCGCGCGCCTGCCGGCCGCCAGCTTCGACTTCACCACCATCGGCTGGAGCACCATCGCCACCTACTTCGTCATCTATTTCTTCGGCATCCTGATCGGCCAGGACATCTGGCAGCGTGTGTTCACCGCCCGCACCACGGGCGTGGCGCGCGTCGCCGGCAGCGTGGCCGGGGTGTACTGTGTGCTTTATGGTCTGGCCGGCGCGTTGATCGGCATGGCCGCCAAGGTGCTGCTGCCCGATCTGGACAATCCCAACAACGCCTTCGCCGCCATCGTGCAGGCCAGCCTGCCCGACGGCATCCGCGGTCTGGTCATCGCCGCCGCGCTCGCGGCCATGATGTCCACGGCCAGCGCCGCCATGCTGGCGACCTCCACCGTGCTGGCGGAAGACCTGCTGCCCGCGCTGCGCGGCGGCCGCCGCTTCGAGAACGTGAGTTCGCACCGCCTCATCACGTTGCTGGCGGGGTTCACGGCCGTCGGCATCGCGCTGGCGGTGGACGATGTGCTCAGCGCGCTGACCTGCGCCTACAACCTGCTGGTGGGCGGCATGCTGGTGCCCCTGCTGGGCGCGATCTACTGGCGCCGCGCCACCACGCCGGCCGCCATCGCCAGCATGTTGCTCGGTTGCGGCGCGGCCATCGTGTTCATGATCAAGGACGGCCTGGACGCCAACACGCCCATCTACGTCAGCCTGGCCGTCAGCCTCGCCAGCCTGGTCGTGATCAGCCTGGCGACCCGCGCCGACGCGCCCGCGAGCCTGGATGGCGCGCGCGCCCCGGCCCGGGCCGACTGAGTTTTCATCAAGCAGGAGCAAGACATGACTTTCACGCCCGAAAAATTGCAGGCGCTGCGCGAGCGCTTCGGCGGCGCCAACGAGGCCGAGATCCACGATCCGCATTTCCGCGCCATCGCGGCCAATGTGATCAACGATAGCGGCACGCGCATGGCGCCCTATGCCGGCATGCCCACGCTGCTGGACGCGCCGGCCCGGGCGATGGACTGGAGCCGGCCCGAATTCGGCGACCTGGAGGTCGCGCTGCTGGGCGTGCCGATGGACCTGGGCGCCAGCAACCGCAGCGGCTGTCGCTTCGGGCCGCGCGCCCTGCGCGCGATCGAGCGCGTCGGCCCTTACAACCACGTCCTGAAATGCACGCCCGTGACCCAGCTGCGCGTGGCCGACATCGGCGACGTGCCGATGCGCAGCCGCTTCAGCCTGGACCAGTCGCACGAAGACATCGAGGCCATCTACCGGCATATCCAGCAGGCCGGCGTGATCCCGCTGTCGGCGGGCGGCGATCATTCGGTGACCTTGCCGATCCTGCGGGCGTTGGGCCGCGAGCGGCCGCTGGCGCTGATCCACTTCGACGCGCATTGCGACACTGGCGGGCCGTTCGACGGCAGCCGCTTCCATCACGGCGGCCCGTTCCGCCAGGCCGTGCTCGACGGCGTGCTCGATCCCACGCGCACCATCCAGATCGGCATCCGCGGCGCGGCCGAGTATCTGTGGGAGTTTTCCTACGCCTCGGGCATGACCGTGATCCATGCCGAGGACATTCCCCGGCTGGGCGTGGACGCCATCGTGGCCAAGGCGCGCGAGGTGGTGGGCGACGCGCCGGTCTACGTGTCGTTCGACATCGACTGTCTGGATCCCGCCTTCGCGCCCGGCACCGGCACGCCGGAAGTGGGCGGCGTGACGGTGCGCGAGGCCCAGGCCATGCTGCGCGGGCTGGCGGGGCTGAACATCGCCGGCGGCGATCTGGTGGAGGTGGCGCCGGCCTACGACGCCACCGCCAACACCGCGCACGCCGGCGCGCAGATCATGTTCGAGATCCTGAGCCTGATGTGCGTGGCGCGCGGGCGCTGAGCGCGCGTCAGGGCGCCGGGGACGGCGGATTGGCCGCCAGGCCGGTCGCGGCGATGGCGGCCGGCGCTTCCCGAGCGGCGTCATCGCGCGCCGCGACGGCGCCGCTTTCGACTTGCAGCAGCACGTAGCGCCGGCTGGCGTAGAGCGGCAGCAGCCGCCAGCCGGCCAGCGTGTCGCGCAAGGCCGGCAGGCGGTTCTTTTCGACCGCCAGGAAGAGGCGCGCGCCGGCCCCCGGCAGGGCCGGCGCCGCCGCCACGGCATCCATGGGAAGCTGGCCGGCCGCGCCTTGCGAATAGAAGCGCGCCGAGAACGGCCTGCTGCCCACGAAGACCAGCTGCTCGCCGGGCTGCATGCGCGCGAAGGCCTGGGCCACCAGCTGCTTTTCGGTCTTGTAGCGTTCGGGCTGCGCGAGCGACAGCGCGCCCAGCGTCAGCGCCGCGAGCGGGGTCAGCAGCATCAGCGCCGCCGGCAACCGGGCGCGCCAGCCCTGCGTCGGCGCATGGTCCGCCATCCAGGCGCCCAGCGCCAGCGCCAGCGGCGGTAGCGAAGGCAGCACGTAGGTCCAGAGGATATTGCCGGACAGCGTGAAGAACGCGGGCGCGGCCAGGCCCCAGAGCAGCAGGTAGGCGCGCAGCGGATCGCGCGCCAGCGACGCCAGCCGGGTCCGCAGCGGCGCGTCCTGGCCGGGCCGCAGGAACAGCCACAGGCCCGCCAGTCCCCAGGGCATGGTCGCCAGCAGCCAGTCCAGCCAGATGCCGCCATAGGGCCGCTTGTGCGCGGTGCCGTACAGATCGCCTTGCCAGCCCGGGTCGACGAAGCGCAGGAAATGCTCGCCCACGATGAAGTACTGGAGGAAGCCGGGCGTGCGGATCTCGGCCATCACGTACCAGGGCAGGGCCAGCGCCAGCATCAGGATCGTGCCGCCGATCCAGGGCAGCGCGCGCCACTGCGCGCGTCCGGCGGGCAGCAGCGACCAGGGCAGCACGGCGGCCGCCACCAGCACCAGGGCCAACGGCCCCTTGGACAGCAGGCCGATCGCCAGACCCACGAAGAAGCCATAGCGCCACCACGGGGGGCCGTCGCGTCGCGCCAGCAGGAAAGACGTCATCGACAGCGTCACGCCCAGCGCCAGGTAGGGATCGGTCAGCACCGCGCCGGCGCTGGCCAGCGGCAGCAGCATGGTGGCGAACACCAGTGCGGCCCAGCGCGCGGCGCTGACGCCGAACCGGCGGGCGGCGAAGGCATGGACCAGCGCCAGCACGCCCAGCATGGCGGCGAAGGCCGGCAGGCGCAGGCTGAACTCGGACAGACCCAGCAGCTTGATGGACAGCGCCGGCGCCCAGAACGCCAGCGGCGGCTTGCCCCAGAAGGGCACGCCCGGCTCGAACCAGGGCGTGACCCAGTCGCCGGTGACGGCCATCAGGCGGGCGATCTCGGCGTAGCGAGGTTCCGAGGTGTCGGCCAGCGGCATGACCGCCATGGCGAACAGCCGCGCCGCGAGGATGGCCGCCAGGCCCAGCAGCAGGGCCTTAGAAGTTGACCGCATGCGGACCCTCTCCGGTCATGGCGGCGGATGCGGCGGCCTGGCGCGCCGGGCCGGCCGCGTCGTCGCGCGCGTATCCGGAGGCCGGGGCCGCCGCCGTGCCGGGTTCGGATCCGGGCAGGCGCAATGCCGCCGTGCGGCTGCGCTGCACGTCGCGCAGCAGGTAGACCGGCCGTTGCTTGGATTCCATATAGGTCTTGCCCACGTACTCGCCCAGCAGGCCGATGGTGATCAGCTGCACGCCGCTCAGGAAGGTGATGATGGCGATGAGCGAGGGATAGCCATGCACTTCCTCGCCCAGCAGCAAGGTCTTGATCGTGATGACGATGCCGAACCCGACGCCGGCCAGCGCGGCGGCCACGCCCAGGCCGGTGGCCCAGCGCAGCGGCGCGGTGGAGAACGAGGTGATGCCCTCCATCGCCAGCCGCATCAGGCCCAGGTAGTTCCACTTGGTGGCGCCGGCGGCGCGCGGATCGCGGTCGTAGTCGAGGATGCGGGTGGGCAGGCCGATCCACGCATACATGCCCTTCATGTAGCGGCAGCGCTCGGGCAGCTGCAGCAGGGCCTGCACTGCCTTGCGGCTCATCAGCCGGAAGTCGCCGGTGTCGGCGGGAATGTCGGCCTTGCTGAGCCGGTTCAGCAGCCGGTAGTAGGCATAGGCCGAGGCGCGCTTGAGCCAGCTCTCGCCGGCGCGGCTGCGGCGTCGCATGCAGACCACGTCCGCGCCCTAGCGCCAGGCGCGCACCATGTCGGGGATCAGCTCGGGCGGATCCTGCAGGTCGGCGTCCAGGATCACGATGGCCGCGCCCACGGCGTGCTCGATGCCGGCGGTCATGGCGGCCTCCTTGCCGAAGTTGCGCGACAGGCGCAGCAGCTTCAGGCCGGGTTCCGTGCGGATCCGCGCGGCCAGGAACTCGGCGCTGCCGTCGTGGCTGCCGTCGTCGACGAACACGATTTCGTAGGACTCGTTCAGGCCGTCGAGCACGCGCCTCAAGCGCTGCAGGCAGGCGGGCAGCACCTCGCGCTCGTTCAGGAAGGGCACGATGACCGAAAGCTGCACGGCGGGTCGGCGGGCGCGCGCGGCGGTGGGCGGAGGGGGAAGATGCATGGAGATAACCGATCGGGGAAGAATTCAGGCAATGTAGCGATCGAGCGCCGACGAATAGCCGACGGCCCGATTACATTTCCGTAAGGCGCGGCGGACCCGGGTGGGCCGCCGCGCCTGGCCTCATGCGTTGTCGCGGGCCACGCGGGCTGATTCGGCCAGTTCCAGCTCCTCGGCGTCCTTGCGGTGCAGCAGGCGGTACAGCGCGGGCAGCACCAGCAGGGTCAGGATGGTCGAGGAGATGATGCCGCCGATCACCACGGTGGCCAGCGGGCGCTGCACCTCGGCGCCGGTGCCGGTGGCGAGGGCCATGGGCACGAAGCCCAGCGAGGCCACCAGCGCCGTCATCAGCACCGGCCGCAGCCGCGTCAGCGCACCTTCGCGCACCGCTTCGTCCAGCGGCTTGCCTTCCTGGCGCAATCCGTTGATGAATGACAGCATCACCAGGCCGTTGAGCACCGCCACGCCGCACAGCGCGATGAAGCCCACCGCCGCCGTGATCGACAGCGGCATGCCGCGCAGCCATAGCGAGATGATGCCGCCTGTCAGCGCGAAGGGAATGCCGGTGAAGACCAGCAGGCCGTCCTTGACATTGCCGAACATGGCGAACAGCAGCGCGAACACCAGCACCAGCGCGGCCGGCACCACGATCTGCAGGCGCTGGGCCGCCGATTGCAGCTGCTCGAACGTGCCGCCCCAGGTGGTCCAGTAGCCCGCCGGGATCTTGACGTCGCGTTCGATCACGTCCGCCGCCTCGGACACGAACGAGCCCAGGTCGCGGCCGCGCACGTTGGCGCTGATCACGATGCGGCGCTTGCCGTCCTCGCGCGAGACCTGGTTGGGGCCGGGTGACAGGTCCAGGCTGGCGACCTCGGACAGCGGGATGTAGGCCGTCTGCGCCTGCCCGTCAGCCTTGGGCAGGGCGATGGGCAGCTTGCGCAGGGCGGGAATGCTCTCGCGCACCGATTCCGGCAGCCGCACCACGATGTCGAAGCGCCGGTCGCCCTGGTAGTACGTGCCGGCCGCGCGCCCGCCCACGGCGATCGCCAGCGTGTCCTGCACGTCGGCCAGACTCAGCCCGTAGCGCGCCGCGCGGGCGCGGTCGATGTTCACGGTGAGCACCGGCAGGCCGGTGGTCTGCTCGACCTTGACCTCGGACGCGCCGGGAATCTTGTTCAGCGACTCGGCCACTTCGGCGGCCGTGCGGTTGAGCACGTCGTTGTCGTCGCCGAAGATCTTCACGGCCACGTCGCTGCGCACGCCGGAGATCAGCTCGTTGAAGCGCAGCTGGATGGGCTGGGAGAACTCATAGTTGTTGCCCGGCATCTTGCCCGCTTCCTCCTGGATGGCGGCCAGCAGCTCGGCATGGGTCTTGCGCGGCTTCGGCCATTGATCCATGGGCTTGAGCATGATGTAGCCGTCGGAGATGTTCGGCGGCATCGGGTCCGAGGCGATCTCGGCCGTGCCGGTGCGCGCGAAGATCCGTTCGATCTCGGGGAATTTCTCTTTCAGGCGTACTTCCAGCTGTTTCTGCATCTCCAGCGACTGGCTCAGGCTGGTGCCGGGAATGCGCAGCGCCTGGATCGCCATGTCGCCTTCGTTCAGGCTGGGAATGAACTCGCTGCCCATGCGCGAGGCCAGCACGCCGCAGGCGACCATGAATACGGTTGCCGCGATCAGCACGCGCGGCGTGCGGCGCAGCGCCATGTCGAGCAAAGGCTCGTAGCGGCGCTTGGCCCAGCTCATCAGGCGGTTTTCCTTCTCGGCCACCTTGTTGCCCATGAACAGGGCCACGGCCGCCGGCACGAAGGTCACCGACAGGATCATCGCGCCCAGCAGGGCCAGCACCACGGTCAGCGCCATGGGGTGGAACATGCGCCCTTCCACGCCGGTCAGCGCGAAGATGGGCAGGTACACCACCATGATGATGAGCTGGCCGAACAGCAGCGGCCGGCGCGCTTCGCGCGCGGCGGCGAAGACCTCGTGGAAGCGCTCGCTGCGGGTCAGCGGCCGGCCTTGATGGGCCTGGGCATGGCTCAAGCGCCGCACGCAGTTCTCCACGATCACGACGGCGCCGTCGATGATGATGCCGAAGTCCAGCGCGCCCAGGCTCATGAGGTTGGCGCTGACCTTGTACGTGACCATGCCGGTGAAGGTGAACAGCATGGACAGCGGGATGACCATGGCCGTGATCAGCGCCGCCCGGATGTTGCCCAGGAACAGGAACAGGATCACGATGACCAGCGTGGCGCCTTCCAGCAGGTTCTTCTTGACGGTGGCGATGGCCTTGTCGACCAGATTGCTGCGGTCGTAGGCCGTGATCAGCTTCACGCCCTCGGGCAGCGTCTTGTTGATGGCGGCGATGCGATCTGACACTGCCAGCGATACGGTCCGGCTGTTCTCGCCGATCAGCATGAAGGCCGTGCCCAGCACTACTTCCTTGCCATTGTCGGTGGCCGCGCCGGTGCGCAGCTCGCGGCCGATGGACACCTCGGCCACGTCGCGCACGCGGATGGCCTGGCCGTTCACGGCGGTGAGCAGCACGTTGCCGATATCATCGACCGACTGGACCTGTCCCGGCGCCCGGATCAGGTACTGCTCGCCCTTGCGCTCGATGTAGCCGGCGCCGATGTTGGCGTTGTTGCGGTCCAGCGCCGTCATGATGTCGGTCAGCGACAGGCCGTAGGACGCCAGCTGCTCGGTGTTCGGCGCCACCAGGTATTCCTTGGCGTAGCCGCCGATGGAATTGATTTCCGTCACGCCGGGAATGTTGCGCACCTGCGGCTTGACCACCCAGTCCTGGATCTCGCGCAGGTCGGTGGAGGTATAGGGCGAGCCGTCGGGCTTGCGCGCGCCGTCCTCGGCCTCGACCGTCCAAAAGTAGATCTCGCCCAGGCCGGTCGAGATCGGCCCCAGCGTGGCCGATATGCCTTCGGGAAGATTCTCGCGCGCTTGCTGCAGTCGTTCGTTGACCAGCTGGCGCGCGAAATAGATGTTGGTGCTGTCGTTGAAGATCACCGTGACCTGCGACAGCCCGTAGCGCGACAGCGAGCGGGTCTGTTCCAGGCCGGGCAGGCCGGCCATCACGGTCTCGATCGGGTAGGTGACGCGCTGCTCGGTCTCCAGCGGCGAATAGCCAGGCGCGGCCGTGTTGATCTGCACCTGCACGTTGGTGATATCGGGCACGGCGTCGATGGACAGCCGCGAGTAGTTGTAGATGCCGACGGCGGCCATGGCCAGCGTGACGAACAGCACCATCCAGCGCTGTTCGATGGCAAAGCGGATCAGGCGTTCAAACATGTATGTAGCCCCTGGCTCAGTGCGCGTGGTCGGCGCTGGCCTTGCCCAGCTCGGACTTCAGCACGAAGGCGTTGTCTGTCACGTAGCGCACGCCCGGGGCCAGGCCGGACAGCACTTCCACCTGGTCGCCCGCGGCCTTGCCCAGCTTGACCGGCTGCGCCAGGAAGCCGCCGGGCACTTCGATGAACACCGAGGGCTGGTCTTCCACCGTCTGCACCGCGTCGGCGGCGATCGCCACCGGCACGTCGCGCTGGCTGATCACCACGTTGACCGAGACGAACAGGCCGGGCCGCCAGGCCATGTCGGGATTCTCCAGCGTGACGCGCGCGGTAGCCGTGCGGGTCTGCTGCCCCAGCAGCGAGCCGATATAGGACACCTTGCCCATCGCGCTGCCCGTAAACGACGCCGAGCTGACGCGGGCGGCCTCGCCCACGCGCACGTCCTGCAGATCCTTGGCCGCGATCGAGAATTCCGCCCAGACGGTGCGCAGGTCGGATAGCGTGAAGATATTGACGTTGTCGGCCAGCGCCTCGCCCAGCGTGATGTGCTTTTCGACGATCACGCCGTCGAACGGCGCGCGGATCTCCAGCCGGCTCAGGTCCTTCGCGCGCGGCGTGGCGCCCACGGCGGCCAGCTTCTGCTCGGCGTTCTGCACCGCGATCTGCGCTTCCTGCAAGGCGGTGCGTGCCTGCTGGTAATCCTGTTCGGCGGTGACCTGCTCGCGCCACAGCTTGAGCTCGCGCTGGTGAGTGGCGGCGGCCAGGTCGCGCCGCTTGACGGCGGCCAGCCATTCGCTGCGCAGGTCGGACAGGGCCGTGCTGGACAGCGCGGCCAGCAGGTCGCCCTTCTTGACCATCTGGCCCAGCTCGACGGGGGCCTCCTGTGCGACGCCGGCCAGGCGCGGCACGATGTGCGCGGTGCGGTCGGCGTTGAACTTGATTTCACCGGGGAACTGCGAGGTGGCTTCCAGCGCGGCGGGCGCGGCGGCCGCGCTGCGGATGCCGGCCGCGGCAACCTGCTCGGCGGTGAGCGCGATCAGGCCTTCGTCCTTTTCCAGCGACGCCTTCAGCGGCTCGGCCTGGCCGGGCCAGTTCACCTCGGCTTCGATCTCGAAATAGTGCGGTTCGGCGATGTCCTGGGTGCTGACCAGCGCGCCATCGGATGGCTCAAGGCGCAGTTCTTCCACGACGCCATTCGGGCGCAGCACGCGGACGCGGGCCTTGATCTCGCCCGTCGCGACGGGCTTGGAGCCGGCGTAGGCCCACAGGCGCAGGCGTGAGGAACCGCCGGATTCGCTGACCAGCAGTTCGACGCCGTTGCCGCCGGCGCGGGTCAGGGCGCCGCCTTGCGGGCCCTTTTCGGTTGGCGCGTGGTCGGCGTGGCCGGCGGCGCCGGGCTTTTCGTCGGCGGCCGCGCCCGTGGCGGCCAGCAGGCTCGCGGCCGCCAGCAGCGCGACAGTCAGGGACCGCGCGCGGGAGCGGCCAGGGGGAAAGCGCAGGATTTGCATGGTCATGGCGTAATGAGAGTCAGCGTCCGATGAGGCGGTCGATATTGGCCCAGGCCTGGTAGGCGTTGGTCAGGGTGGACAGGTAGCCCAGTTCGGCCTGCGAGCGGGTGCGTTGGGCGTCCAGCACCTGCAGATAGCCGACCTTGCCGGCTTCGAAGCCCTTGAGCGCGCTGTCGTAAGCGCGGCGCGCGCTGGGCAGCACCGTGGCGCGGTAGTCATTGGCCGCGCCCGCCGCCAGGTCGAACTGGGAGACCGATTGCAGCAGCTCGGCCGACAGCCGCGCCTCCAGGTCGCGGTACTGATCGCGCGCCTTGTATGAGCGCATCGTGGCGGCATAGACATTGCCCTGATTGCGATCGAACAGCGGCAGCGGAATGCCCACGCCGAACTGGACCTTGTTGCGTTTCGCCTCATAGTCGCGGGCCACGCCGGTGCTCAGCGTGATGTCCGGGTAGCGCTTGCTTTTCTCGACTTCCAACCGTGCGGCGCCCAGGTCCACCGCCAGCTTTCCGGCCTGTAGTCGCGGTGACCGCGACAACTCGGCGTTCAGCTCATCCAGCGTGCCGCGCGCCGGCAACTGGCCGATGTCGCCGCGCACGCTGGCGAACGCAGGCGCCGCTTCGCCCCACAACAAGGCCAGGCCGCGCCGGGCGACCTGCAGCGCGGCTTCGGCCGCGCGCGCGTCGATGCGGGCATTGGCCAGCTCCACGCGCGCCGCGTTGCTTTCCAGCGGCGGCGCCTTGCCGGCGGCCACGCGCTTGTCGGCCAGTTGCAGCGCCTTCTGGGCAATGCTTGCGTTCTCCTGCGCGACGCGCACGGTTTCCTGCGCGGTGGCCACGTCGAAGAAGGCCGCGATCACGGTCGAGCGCAGATCGGCGCGGGCCGCGCCCAGGTCGGTCTGCGCGATGTCGCGCGCCAGTCCGGCGGCCTTGACGCGCGCGCCGCGCTTGCCGCCGGTCTCGATCGGCATGCTGAGCGTGGTGGTGGTCGTGCGCGATGCCTTGCGCCGATCGTCCATGCTGACGTCGATGCTGGGATTGGGCAGCAGGCCCGCCTGCTGCAATTCGCCTTCGGTCGCGGCGGCTTCGTTGCGCGCTGCGGCCAGCAGGGGACTGCGTTCGAAGGCGATGGACAGGGCCTGTTCCAGCGTCAGCGGCGCGTTGGGGGCGGCTTGATCGCTGGAGGGCGGAATGGCGGTCGATGGCGGCGCCAGGAACGAAGCGGGCGGCTGGCTCCAGGCCGGCGCGGCCAGCAGGGCGGCCGCCAGGGCCAGCGGTATCAGGGATGGGCGCATGATTCTGTCAGGGGAAGGGAGTGGCGGGCCCGCGCAGCCGGGCTGGGATAGGCATCTGGCGGCACTGTATCGAACGGGCCTCGTCAGAACCCCGACAGAAAAATGACATTTCCGTAAGGTTGCCGTCTCTGCCATGGGTCGGCGCGAAGCCAGGAAACACGCGGGTTTCGGGACAGTCGCGCCGATTACGAATTCGTAATCGGCGCGTTGGCGAATTGACGCGATCAGATCCGTAAAGTTGTCGTCATCGCTTAACACGAAGCGTGTATCGGGCTGGCGCCTTCGCCGGTCCGTCAACGTCAACCGCCGTAAGGAGATCCTGATGAAAACCCGTCACGCCGCCGCCCTGTCGCTCTGCGCCGCGCTCGCCCTGCCCTTCGCCGCCAGCGCCTCGAACGTCTGGCACCAGACCGATACCGAGATCGGCTACGCCATCGCGCCCGAACACGCAGCCGGCGGCAAGAGCCGGGCCCAGGTGGACAGCGAGCTGGCCGCCGCCAAGGCTGACCCGGGCAAGTGGTTCCTGGCCTATCGCAACCTGGGCACGCCGGGCTGGTACAAGCAAGGCACCGCGCTCACCCGCGACGAGGTACAGGCAGAGGTGCGCAACATGAGCGCGCAAGAGCGCGCCCGCCTGAACAGCATCTACACCCCGGGCTGAGGGCGGCATCGCCCGTGCCCTGCCAATCCGCGCGGCCGCCCAAGGCGGCCGCGCGCCTGCGGGCGGAGCGGCTTATGCCGTCCCGCCCTTTTCCGCTGAGTTCGCCCTGCCACGCATACCGGCGCGCCGTATCCGCGCCAGATCCGCAAGCGATAGAATGGCTGGGTCGTTTCCGGCCGGCGCAGCCTAGCGGCGGCGCCGCTCAGCCCTTTTTTCACCCACGGGCCCCATGAAAGTACTGGTAATCGAAGACGAGAAGAAACTGGCCGAATACCTGCGCCTGGCGCTGACGGAACACAACTATGTGGTGGACGTCGCGATGGACGGGATCAGCGGCCTGCATCTGGCTCGCGAAAGCCAGTACGACCTCATCCTGCTTGATGTGATGCTGCCCGGCATGGACGGCTTCTCGGTGCTGCGCGAATTGCGCAAGAGCGACCGCGTGCCGGTGCTGATGCTGACGGCGCGCGACAAGATCGAGGACCGAGTCAAGGGGTTGCGCGACGGCGCCGACGACTATCTGGTCAAGCCCTTCGCCCTGTCGGAGCTGCTGGCGCGCGTGCTGGCGCTGGGCCGGCGCAGCGGCCAGAACCAGGCCGAGGTCGGCGGGCAGAACGTGCTGCGCGTGGGCGATCTGGAACTGGACCTGTTGCGCCGGCGCGCCTCGCGCGGCGGCGTCCGGCTGGACCTGACGGCCAAGGAATTCACGCTGCTGGCGCTGCTGATGCGCAAGCAGGGTGAGGTGCTGTCGAGGCTGGAGCTGGCCGAGCAGGTATGGGACATCAATTTCAACAGCAACACCAATGTGGTCGAGGTCGCGGTGCGACGCCTGCGCGGCAAGGTCGACGACCCCTTTGACCAGAAGCTGCTGCACACGGTGCGCGGCATGGGCTACGTGCTGGAACTGCGGGAAGACTGATGCAGCCGCGCTCCGGCTCCCTGCGCCGCTGGCTCTCGCGCTGGCTGGCGATGCTGACGTTCCTGGGGCTGGGCGGGGTATGTCTGGCGGTGTACTACGCCACCAACCTGAACCTGCAGACCCGCCAGGAAGCGCTGCTGCAACAGAAGATGGAAGTCATCCGCCACCTGGTCGACGAGAACGCCGCCACCGGCGATTCGACCACCCTGCGGCACAAGCTAAGCGATTTCTTCTATGGCCGCCCGGATTTTTCCCTGGTGCTGGAGATCGATGGCGCCAAGACCGCGTTCGGCGCAGACATCGCCGAGGATGAGGATCACGCGCACGAGCGGCGCATCATGTTCTCGCTGCCAGCGCCGGGCACGCCGGGCGATGCCATGCACGCCGAGCTGGTGCTGGACATCACGTCCGACCTGCATCTGCGCGCCGCGCTGGCCTGGACCCTGATCGCCTGCGCCTTCGTGGGCGCGGCCGCGGTGTCGGGCATCGCGGCGCTGCTGGTGCGGCGCGCCATGGCCCCCGTGGACGAGCTGGGGCGGCAGGCGGCGCGGCTGGCGCCGGACCGCATCGGCGAACGGCTGGACGAAAGCGGACAGTCCGAGGAAATCCAGCCGCTGGTGCGGCAGTTCAATGCCGTGCTGCAGCGCCTGGAGCGGGCTTATGTGCAGATGGAGGGCTTCAACGCCGACGTGGCGCACGAGATGCGCACGCCGTTGGCCACGCTGATCGGCCAGACCGAGCTGGCGCTGAGCGGTCGCCGTTCCGAGGCGGTGCTGCGCGATGTCATGGGCTCCAACCTGGAAGAGCTGCAGCGGCTGTCCGGCATGGTCAACGACATGTTGTTCCTGTCGCAGGCCGACCGTGGCGCGCAGGCGCGCGGCGTCTGGGTCGACCGGCTTTCCGAGGTGCTGGGCGAGGTGGCCGACTACCACGAGGCCGAGGCGCAGGAGCGCGGGCTGACGCTGGCCGTGTCGGGCGAGGCCGCCGCCTGCATCGACCGCCCGCTGTTGCAGCGGGCCGTGTCCAATCTGGTGTCGAACGCGGTGCGCTACGCGGACGCGGGAAGCACGATACGCATCCATGTGTCGCGCGACGACGAGCACGTGCTGATCGCCGTCAGCAATGTCGGCGAACCCATTGCCAAGGAGCACCTGCCCAGGCTGTTCCACCGCTTCTATCGTGGCGACGAGGCGCGTGGCTTCGACGCCAACCACCACGGGCTGGGGCTGGCCATCGTCGCGGCCATCGCCCGCATGCATGGCGGCCGGCCCTTCGCCGCTTCCGAGGGCCGCGACATCACCATCGGTTTTGGCCTGTCGGCACCCCGGATTACCGAAAACTAATCCCGGCGTCGGGCTTCTGTCGCGGCCGCTTCCCTAGACTTTCTCCATGCGCCCGGTGCGCGCCCGACAGGGCGATTCCGGCACCCGGCATTCCGGCCTCCCATCGCGGTGGCCTGTCACCCGTCAAGGAGAAATCATGAAACGTCCCATCATCGCATCGTCCTGCGTGCTGGCCCTGGCCCTGTCGACGAGCGCCCTCGCGCAGGGCGCCGCCGCCGACAACGCCCAAGCCTATGCCGCGCCGCGCCAGGCCGCCGCCATGGCGTCCGCGCCGGGCGATGCGTCGGCGCCGCTGACGCGCGCTCAGGTGCTGGCCGATCTGGCCGTGTGGAAGAAGTCCGGCATGTCCGATCTGTATCGCGGCAACCAGGAACCCGACGTCTACAGCGCCAAGTACCGCAAGCGCTATGCGGAGTACCTGCGCCTGCGCAACGGCCCCGAGTACCAGGCCGCGCTGCGCCGCGAGCAGGAGCGGGGCAACTGAGCCCGCTCCCGCGCGCGGCGGGCCGCCCGTCCTACTCGGTGTAGGACTTGGTGCTGTACTGGCTGATCGGCAGCAGATTCAGCACCGGCAGGCCGGTGGCCGGATCCTTGGCCTGCTTGTCGATGTAGGCCTGCAGCACGTCGGCATCCAGCACGCCGATGTCCTGCCGGCGCGCGGCCGGCACATTGGCCAGGGTCTTGTAGCCGTCGCCGCCGGTGGCGTTGAAGCTCAGCACGAAGAGCTTGTACGTGCGGCTGGCGTCCAGCGGACCCCATGAGGACGTGGCGGCGTCGTAGACCTCGATGTTGGATACCCGGCTGCCTTGCGGCTGCGCGGCGTTGACGTCGAAGCGCAGGCCGCCCGTGTACGGGTATGGACCCGTCGATCCGCCCGGGCCGTAGACCGCCTGCATGCCGTCTTCCAGCATGCTCTTGACCTCGGCGCCGGTCACGTTCAGGCGCCACAGCATGTTGCCGAAGGGCACCACCTCGATCACATTGGCCGCCGTGACGGTGCCCTTGAGCGGCACGCGCACGCCGCCGCCGCTTTGCAGCGAGATGTCGGCGCCGCCGTAGCTGGCGTTGCCCACTTCCAGATAGGCCTGGGCAACCAGCTGCTGGATGTCGCCGCCGCGCAGGCTGACGCTGCCCAGCGTGTTGCAGTCCACGCCGGACCGGCTGTAGTCGCGCGAGCCGGGCCCGCCCGGCACGCGGCGCGAGCACAGTTCCTGCGGCACCTTCGCCACCTGGCTGGCGCTGAACGTGTCGACCTTGGCCTTGAAGGGCTGCAGTACGGCCAGCGCGCCGGCGTCCGGCTCCTGCGGATACAGGAAGCCGCTGGCCTTGATGTCGGCCGCGATGGCGGCCTGGTCCGCCGGGGAGACCGCCGCGCCGCCGATCTTGTAGGCGCTGCCCATCAGCACGTGCGGCGTGCCGGCGCAGGCCGTCACGTCGCCATTGGCGTCGAAGCTGACCTTCAGCTCGCCCACCACCTGCGAGTATTCCCAGGCCTGCACCAGGCAGACGCGCTTGCCATCCTTGTTCTTGACTTCGGTGGGGTAGGCGCCGGCCGGCGAGCCGACGCCGTAGCCCGCCATGCCAGCCGGCCCGAGCAGGGTGTGCGAATCGCCGCCCACCACCACGTCCACGCCGCTCAGGTTGGGGATGATCTGCTTGTCGTAGTCGTAGCCGACGTGGCTCATCACGATGATCTTGTTCACGCCTTGCGCGCGCAACGCGTCGATCTGCTGCTGCGCGGCGGCGGTCTCGTCGCCGAACACGGTGCCGGGATCGGGGCTGGACGACTGCTGCGTCTTGTTGGCGATGGTCAGGCCGACCAGGCCGATGGACTGGCCGTCGCGTTGCAGCACGATGGAGGGCTTGACCAGGCCGGGCGCGCGCGAGGGGTTCAGCGCGGAATTGGCGCCGAAGGTCACGTTGGCGCTGAGCACCGGCGTCTGGCAGGCGCCCTTGTGCAGCAGGTCGATGAAGCGCTTCAGGCCGCTGTCGCCCTTGTCGAACTCGTGGTTGCCCAACGTCATGGCGTCGAAGCAGACCGTGTTCATCATGGCCGCGTCGGCTTCGCCCGGATCGCCGGCGCGGTTGAAGTACAGGGTGCCGGTGGTGGCGTCACCGGCGTGCAGCTTGAGCACATTGGGCGAGGCGGCCGAGAGCGCCTTGATGGCGCCCGTCACGCGGGCGAAGCCACCGGCGTCGGCGTTGACCGTCACGGTCGCGCCGGCGGCGTTCTTGAGCTTGAAGTCCTTCTTCTTGCTGTCCAGATTGGAGTGATGATCGTTGATGTGCAGGATCGTCAGCTCCATCGGCCGGGCGGCCACGGGCGGCGTGGTGGGCGGGGTCGGCGCCGGGCTGTCGTCGTCATCGTCGCTGCCGCCGCAGGCGGCCACCAGCGCCATCATTCCCAGCATCGTCGCGCGCGCGCAATGCCGCTTCCAGTCTTGCTTCCAGTCCATTCTCTTTCCCGCGTGGTTGGTCTTGGAACGGCGAATGATCGTGGCGGCAGATGACGTGCAGATGAACCGGGCGTGAAGAAAAAACAACGGGCGGCCCGTGGACCGCCCGTGAATGCCGGTGTGACGCGATGGATCAGTAGTGGATCACGGTGCGGATCGATTTTCCCTCGTGCATCAGGTCGAAGGCCTCGTTGATGCGGTCCAGCGGCAGTGTGTGGGTGACGAAGGGATCCAGGTCGATCTTGCCGCTCATGGCGTCCTCGACCATGCCGGGCAGCTGGGTGCGGCCCTTGACGCCGCCAAAGGCGGAGCCGCGCCAGACGCGGCCCGTGACCAGCTGGAACGGACGCGTGCTGATTTCCTGGCCGGCGCCGGCGACGCCGATGATGATGCTCTCGCCCCAGCCCTTGTGGCAGCATTCCAGCGCCGCGCGCATCACGTTGACGTTGCCGATGCATTCGAACGAGAAGTCCACGCCGCCGTCGGTCAGCTCGACGATCACGTCCTGGATGGGACGGTCGTGGTCCTTGGGGTTGACGCAGTCGGTCGCGCCCATGGCCCTGGCCAGGATGAACTTGTTGGGATTGGTGTCGATGGCGATGATGCGGCCGGCCTTGGCCTGCACCGCGCCCTGGATCACGGCCAGGCCGATGCCGCCCAGGCCGAACACGGCGACGGTGTCGCCTTCCTTGACCTTGGCGGTGTTGTGGACCGCGCCCAGGCCGGTGGTCACGCCGCAGCCCAGCAGGCAGACCTTTTCGTGCGGCGCGGCCGGGTTGATCTTGGCCAGCGAGATCTCGTTGACCACGGTGTATTCGCTGAAGGTCGAGCAGCCCATGTAGTGGTAGAGCGGCTTGCCTTCATAGCTGAAGCGCGAGCTGCCGTCGGGCATGACGCCCTTGCCCTGCGTGGCGCGGACCTTCTGGCACAGGTTGGTCTTGCCGGACAGGCAGAACTTGCATTCGCGGCATTCGGCCGTGTAGAGCGGGATGACATGATCGCCGGGTTGCAGCGAGGTCACGCCCTCGCCCACTTCGACCACCACGCCCGCGCCTTCGTGGCCCAGCACGGCGGGGAACAGGCCCTCGGGATCGTCGCCGCTCAGGGTGAAGGCGTCGGTATGGCAGACGCCGGTGTGCGTGATGCGCACCAGCACTTCCCCGCGCCGCGGCGGCGCCACGTCGATTTCAACGATTTCCAGCGGCTTGCCGGGTCCGAATGCGACTGCTGCGCGTGATTTCATGATGATGCTCCAGAGCGTTGACGATGGTGTTGCTTCTGCCGTACACGACGCGGGGCCATGTGCGCGGATGTTGCCCTGGCCGCTCCGCTGCCGCGCCCCTTTGAGGGGGGAGCGCGATAGCGCTTCGGCGGTGGGCCTTGTTCATTTGAGATAAGTGCGGACGATGCGCATGATCTGGTCGATCTCGGCGTCGGCGTCGGCGGTCGGGGCGGGCGCCTGGGCCGATTGCGCGAAGGTTTCGCGCAGATGGCTTTCCAGCACTTCGGCCATCAGCCCGGTGGCCGCGCCGCGCAGGGCCGCCAGCTGTTGCAGCAGCGCGCCGCATTCCGTGCCGTCGTTGACGGCGCGCTCCAGCGCCAGGGCCTGGCCCTGGATGCGGCGCAGGCGCGTCGTGACGCGCTTTTTCTCTTGCGGGCTGTGGGGCACGGCCGGGACTCCGTTGGATACAGGGGGGGAGTATAAAAAATTCACCGCCCGGCGTCCAGCACGGTCCAGGATCCCGGCGTGCCGGCGCCGTCTGCAATGATGTCTATACGTGTCTAGTCATCCTCTATATAATTCCCGAAACATGAGAACTGGCCAGGCGCTCGCATCCTGCCCGCCGGCCCAGCACAGGACTGTTTCGTGGCTTCCAACCCTACCCGATTGCCCGTCCAGCCAGACGCCCTGCCCGCCCCGCTGTATGCGCGGGTCAAGCAGATGATCGCCCAGCAGATCCGCAGCGGCGCCTGGCCCGCGCACTACCGCGTGCCGTCCGAAAGCGAGCTGGTCGAGGAACTGGGCTTCAGCCGCATGACCATCAACCGCGCCTTGCGCGAGCTGACCGCCGAAGGGCTGCTGGTGCGCATGCAGGGCGTGGGCACGTTCGTGGCGCAGCCCAAGGCCCGCTCGGCGCTGTTCGCGGTGAACAATATCGCCGACGAGATCGCGGCGCGCAATCATCGTCATCACAGCCGCGTGATCCGGCTGGCCGAGGAGCCCGCCGGCAACGAGCAGGCCCTGATGCTGGAGATCCGCGAAGGCCAGCCGGTGTTCCATTCGGTCATCGTGCACTACGAGGACGACCTGCCCATCCAGCTCGAGGACCGCTACGTCAACGTCAAGCTGGCGCCCGACTACCTCAAGCAGGATTTCACGCAGGGCACGCCCTATGAATATCTGACGCGCGTGGCCCCTCTGACCGAGGGCGAGCACGTGGTCGAGGCGATCCGCGCCAAGCCGCGCGAGTGCCAGCTGCTGCAGATCGAGCGCGACGAACCCTGTCTGTTGATACGCCGGCGCACCTGGTCGGGCGAGCGCGCGGTCACGCTGGCTCGCCTGATCCATCCCGGATCGCGCCATCGTCTTGAAGGAAAATTCACCACATGACCCAGTTCGACGCGCGCCTGTACCGGGCGCGGGACTATCCGCGCATGCCGTGGCGCAACGGCGGCGGCACCACCCAGGAAGTGGCCTGCAATCCCGGCGGCAGCACGGCCGGCTTCGAATGGCGCCTGTCCATCGCGGACGTGGGGCAGGATGGCGGCTTTTCGGCTTTCGACGGCTTCCAGCGCATCATCACCGTGCTGGAAGGCGCGGGCATCGAGCTGACTGTCGACGGTCGTCGCGAGCCGCCGCTGGGACCGCGCCGCGCCTATGCCTTCCGTGGCGACGCCAAGGTGGACTGCCGCCTGCTGGACGGCCCCATCCGCGACTTCAACCTGTTCTACGCGCCGGCGCGCTGGCAGGCCCGCCTGCAATGGTTGAACGCATCCTGCGTGTTCCACAGCCCGGCCCGCGCCGTGCTGCTGCTGAACGCGTCCGACGCGCCGCTGGCGCTGGCCGTTGACGGCGCGCGCCACGAGCTGCCGTCGCGGCATGACTGCCTGCACATCGAAACGGCCGGTGGCCTGGCCGAATATCGCATCGAGCCGGCGACGGCGTCCGCCGCGCTGGACGCCTGCCTGATCGAGCTGCTGCCCGTCGCCGCCTGAGCGCGGCGGCGTTTCCGACCCCGGTTTTTCCGCCCCGTCCGCCCCGCGGGCGGGGCGCGGTCGCGCGCCCGTGGCTCGTCTTTGCTGCGGGTAATCCCTGACAAAAAAATAGCTCGTCCCATCTTGTATATACAAGCATAGGCATCCTATGATTCGGCCAATGGCCGCGGATCCAAGGCGCGGCGCACCTGGCTATGGAGACCACGATGGAAAAATCGAAACGCTACCGCGACGTCGAGATCCGCGCCCCGCGCGGCAAGCAGCTGACGGCCAAGAGCTGGCTGACCGAGGCGCCGTTGCGCATGCTGATGAACAACCTCGATCCGGACGTGGCCGAGAACCCCAGGGAGCTGGTGGTCTATGGCGGCATCGGCCGCGCCGCGCGCGACTGGGACTGCTACGACCGCATCGTCGAGTCGCTGAAGAACCTGAACGAGGACGAAACCCTGCTGGTGCAGTCCGGCAAGCCGGTGGGCGTGTTCAAGACCCACGCGAACGCGCCGCGCGTGCTGATCGCCAACTCCAACCTGGTGCCGCATTGGGCCACCTGGGAACACTTCAACGAGCTGGACGCGCGCGGCCTGGCCATGTACGGCCAGATGACCGCCGGCAGCTGGATCTATATCGGCAGCCAGGGCATCGTGCAGGGCACTTACGAGACCTTCGTCGAAGCCGGTCGCCAGCATTACGACGGCAAGCTCGCGGGCCGCTGGGTGCTGACCGCCGGCCTGGGCGGCATGGGCGGCGCGCAGCCGCTGGCCGCCACGCTGGCCGGCGCCTGCTCGCTGAACATCGAATGCCAGCAGAGCAGCATCGACTTCCGCCTGCGTACCCGCTATGTCGACGAGCAGGCCGCCGATCTGGACGACGCGCTGGCACGCATCGCCCGCTACACCAAGGAAGGTCGCGCGATCTCGATCGCGCTGTGCGGCAATGCCGCCGAGATCCTGCCGGAACTGGTGCGGCGCGGCGTGCGTCCGGACATGGTCACCGACCAGACCAGCGCCCATGATCCGCTCAACGGCTATCTGCCCGTCGGCTGGACCTGGGCCGAATACCGCGAACGCGCGAAAAGCGAGCCGGCCGCCGTGGTCAAGGCGGCCAAGCAGTCCATGGCCCGGCACGTGCGCGCCATGCTCGAATTCCAGAAGCAGGGCGTGCCCACCTTCGACTACGGCAACAACATCCGCCAGATGGCCAAGGAAGAAGGCGTGGACAATGCCTTCGATTTCCCCGGCTTCGTGCCCGCGTATATCCGCCCGCTGTTCTGCCGTGGCGTCGGTCCGTTCCGCTGGGCCGCGCTGTCCGGCGATCCGCAGGACATCTACAAGACCGACGCCAAGGTCAAGGAACTGATTCCCGACGATGCGCACCTGCACCGCTGGCTGGACATGGCGCGCGAACGCATCAGCTTCCAGGGCCTGCCGGCGCGCATCTGCTGGGTCGGCCTGGGCCAGCGCGCCAGGCTTGGCCTGGCCTTCAACGAGATGGTGCGCAGCGGCGAGCTGTCCGCGCCCATCGTGATCGGCCGCGATCATCTGGACTCCGGTTCGGTGGCCAGCCCCAACCGTGAAACCGAGGCCATGCGCGACGGTTCCGACGCCGTGTCCGACTGGCCGCTGCTCAACGCGCTGTTGAACACCGCCAGCGGCGCCACCTGGGTGTCGCTGCATCACGGCGGCGGCGTGGGCATGGGCTTTTCGCAGCATTCGGGCATGGTCATCGTCTGCGACGGCACCGACGCCGCCGCCGAGCGCATCGCCCGCGTGCTGACCAATGACCCGGGCACCGGCGTCATGCGCCATGCCGACGCGGGCTACGAGATCGCGATCGACTGCGCCCGCGAGCAGGGTCTGAACCTGCCGATGATCACGGGCCGCTGAGCGGTCCGGGGAGCCGCGCTGGCGCGGCTCCCGCACATGGGGGAAAAGGCGCCGGCCTGTGCACAGGCGCCAGGAGACGAAAGCATGGCGACACCAGTCGGATCGGAACGGGCGCCGCTCATCGAGCGGCGTTCGATCGACTACATTCCGGAATCGGAGCGGCACGGCAAGCTCTACAGCCAGTTCACGCTGTGGATGGGCGCCAACCTGCAGATCACGGCCATCGTCACCGGCGCCCTGGCGGTGGTGCTGGGCGGCGACGTGTTCTGGTCGCTGGTGGGCCTGCTGGTGGGCCAGCTGTTCGGCGGCGCCATCATGGCGCTGCACGCCGCGCAGGGGCCGCGACTGGGCCTGCCGCAGATGATCTCCAGCCGGGTGCAGTTCGGCGTTTACGGCGCGGCGATTCCCATCGCGCTGGTCTGCGTCATGTACCTGGGCTTCACCGCCACCGGCACCGTGCTGTCCGGCCAGGCCATCGGCCAGCTGCTGGGCGTGAGCGACAGCGCCGGCATCCTGATGTTCGCCGCCGCCATCGTGCTGGCCACCGTGTTCGGCTACCGCGTCATCCACATCATCGGCCGGGTGGCGACGCTGCTGGGCATCGTCGCCTTCGTCTACCTGTTCAGCCGCGTTATGGCGCTGGCCGATGTGGGCGAGCTGCTGGCCAACCGCCATTTCACCTGGGGCTCGTTCCTGCTGTCGGTGTCACTGGCGGCCTCCTGGCAGATCGCTTTCGGGCCGTATGTGGCCGATTACTCGCGCTACCTGCCCAGCCGCACGTCTTCGGCCAGGACTTTCCTGGCGGTGGGCCTGGGTTCGGTGGCGGGCGCGCAGATCGCGATGGTGCTGGGCGTGCTGGCCGCGGCCATGGCGCCGGGTCAGTTCGCCGGTCGCGAAGTGGCCTATATCGTGGACCTGGGCGGCACGGGCACGATCGCCGCGCTGCTGTATTTCAGCATCGCCTTCGGCAAGATCACCATTTCGACGCTGAACTCTTACGGCAGCTTCATGTGCATCGCCACCATCATCAGCGGCTTTCGTGGAAGCATCGACGTCACGCACCGGCAGCGCGTGGTTGCCGTGCTGCTGATCGTGGGCGCGGCGACGGCCGTCGCGCTGATCGGGCAGCACAGCTTCCTGGGCGCGTTCAAGTCCTTCATCCTGTTCCTGCTGGCCTTCTTCACGCCCTGGAGCGCGGTCAACCTGGTGGACTATTACTTCGTGAACCGCGAGCGCTATGACGTGCCGGCGCTGGCCGACCCCGACGGACGCTACGGCCGCTGGAACATGACGGGCCTCACCGCCTACGCCGTCGGCGTGCTGGTGCAGATGCCCTTCATCTCGACCAAGCTCTACACCGGCCCCCTGGTCCAGCACCTGGGCGGCGTGGATATTTCCTGGATCATCGGCCTGATCGTGCCGGGCATCCTGTACTACCTGCTGGCCCGCAACGGCGCGTCGGCTGCGCGCCGCCACGCCACGAGCGGCGGCCACGACATTGCATGAATACCGCCTGACGGCGGCATAGGAGATCGACAATGGATTTGCACTTGAAACCCGGCCAACTCACGCTGTCCGACCTGCGCCAGGTCTACCACCAGCCGCAGCGCCTGACCCTGGATCCGTCGGCGGCCGGCCCGATCGACGCCAGCGTGGCCTGCGTGGAGCGCATCATCGCCGAGGACCGCACCGCCTACGGCATCAACACCGGCTTCGGCCTGCTGGCGTCCACCCGCATCGCGCGCGAGGACCTGGAAGCGCTGCAAAGCTCGCTGGTGCTGTCGCACGCGGCCGGCGTGGGCGAGCCGCTGGACGACGCCATGGTGCGTCTGATCATGGTGCTGAAGATCAACAGCCTGGCGCGCGGCTACTCCGGCATCCGCCGCAAGGTCATCGACGCGCTGATCGCGTTGGTCAACGCCGAGGTCTATCCGCACATTCCGCTCAAGGGCTCGGTGGGCGCGTCGGGCGACCTGGCGCCGCTGGCGCACATGTCCCTGCTGTTGCTGGGCGAGAACCGCGCGCGCCATCGCGGCGAGTGGCTGCCTGCCCGCCAGGCGCTGGAAATCGCCGGCCTGCAGCCGTTCACGCTGGCGGCCAAGGAAGGCCTGGCGCTGTTGAACGGCACCCAGGTGTCGACCGCCTATGCGCTGCGCGGCCTGTTCGAGGCCGAGGACCTCATGTCCGCGGCGCTGGTCTGCGGCGGCCTGAGCGTGGAAGCCATGCTGGGCTCGCGCGCGCCCTTCGATCCGCGCATCCACGCGGCGCGCGGCCAGCGCGGCCAGATCGACGTGGCCGCCGTCTACCGCGACTTGCTGACCGACGACAGCGAGGTTGGCCATTCGCACGCCGACTGCGGCAAGGTGCAGGATCCCTATTCGCTGCGCTGCCAGCCGCAGGTCATGGGCGCCTGCCTGACGCAGATCCGCCAGGCCGCCGAGGTGCTGGCAGTCGAGGCCAATGCCGTGTCGGACAACCCGCTGGTGTTCGCCGCCGAGGGCGACGTGATCTCGGGCGGCAACTTCCATGCCGAGCCGGTGGCCATGGCCGCCGACAATCTGGCGCTGGCGCTGGCCGAGATAGGCGCGCTGTCCGAACGCCGCATCTCGCTGATGATGGACAAGCACATGTCGCAGCTGCCGCCCTTCCTGGTGAACAACGGCGGTGTGAACTCCGGATTCATGATCGCCCAGGTGACGGCCGCCGCGCTGGCCAGCGACAACAAGGCGCTGGCGCATCCGGCCAGCGTCGACAGCCTGCCCACCTCAGCCAACCAGGAAGATCACGTGTCGATGGCGCCGAACGCGGGCAAGCGCCTGTGGCCGATGGCCGAGAACGTGCGCGACATCCTGGCCATCGAATGGCTGGGCGCCTGCCAGGGCCTGGATTTCCGCGAGGGCCTGAAGACCTCGCCCAAGCTGGAGCGCGCGCGCCAGCTGCTGCGCCAGAAGGTGGCGCACTACGAGAAGGACCGCTTCTTCGCGCCCGACATCGAACAGGCCAGCGCGCTGATCGCCGGACGCAGCCTGAACGCGCTCATGCCGGCGGGCCTGTTGCCCAGTCTGTAACGCAACACCGGCCCGCGCGCGCGGCGTGGGCCCTCCCGCCGCAGCCGCTTGCAGCGCCCCGCAGAGGGCGCGCGGGCGGCGCTCGGCCCTGCCCGCGGCATTCCCACCACATGGAGACAAGCATGCAAGAAGTGCAGAGCAGTGAGTTGAAGAGAGGGCTGAGCGCCCGGCACATCCGCTTCATCGCGCTGGGGTCGGCCATCGGCACCGGCCTGTTCTACGGCTCGGCCAAGGCCATCCAGGCCGCGGGCCCCTCGGTCCTGATCGCCTACCTGATCGCCGGCGCCGCCGTGTACATGGTGATGCGCGCGCTCGGGGAAATGGCGGTGCACAACCCGGTGGCCGGCTCCTTCGGCCAGTACGCCAGCCAGTCTCTGGGACCGCTGGCCGGCTTCATCACCGGCTGGACCTACACTTTCGAGATGATCATCGTCTGCCTGGCCGACGTCACGGCGTTCGGGCTGTACATGGGATTCTGGTATCCGGACGTGCCGCAGTGGATCTGGGTGCTGGCCATCGTGCTGCTGATCGGCGGGCTCAACCTGTGCACCGTCAAGCTGTTCGGCGAACTGGAATTCTGGCTGTCGCTGCTGAAAGTGGCCGCCATCGTCGCCATGATCGCCGGCGGACTGGGCATCATGCTGTTCGGCATCGGCCTGAGCGCGGACGCGCCGGCCACCGGCGTGCACAATCTCTGGCAGAACGGCGGCTTCATGCCCAACGGCATCGGCGGCTTGATCGCATCGCTGGCGGTGGTGGTGTTCGCTTTTGGCGGCATCGAGATCATCGGCATCACGGCCGGCGAGGCCAAGGACCCGGGCCGCACCATCCCGCGCGCCATCAACGCCGTGCCCCTGCGCATCCTGCTGTTCTACGTGCTGACGCTGTTCGTGCTGATGGCCATCTTCCCCTGGTCGCAGATCGGCAGCCAGGGCAGCCCCTTCGTGCAGATCTTCGACCAGCTGGGCATCCCGTCCGCCGCCACCATCCTGAACATCGTGGTGATATCGGCCGCCGTGTCGGCCATCAACAGCGACATCTTCGGCGCCGGACGCATGCTCTACGGCATGGCGCAGCAGGGCCAGGCGCCGCGCGGCTTCGCCGCCGTGTCGCGCCGTGGCGTGCCGTGGATGACGGTGGTGGTGATGTCGGCCGCGCTGCTGATCGGCGTGGTGCTGAACTACCTGATCCCGAAGGATGTGTTCCTGCTGATCGCCTCCATCGCCACCTTCGCCACGGTCTGGGTCTGGCTGATGATCCTGCTGTCGCAATTCAACATGCGCCGCAAGATGGACCCTAGGGAGGCCGCGCAGCTCAAGTTCCCGGTGCCGCTGTGGCCGGCCGGCCCGATCCTGGCGATCGCCTTCATGGTCTTCGTGATCCTGGTGCTGGGCTACTTCCCGAACACGCAGGCCGCGCTTATCGTGGGAGCCGTGTGGATCGCGCTGCTGTGCATCGCCTATCGCCTGTGGGTGCTGCCGCAGCGCAAGGCGGCGCAGGTGCGCGTCCCGGAGCAGGGCGCGCCGCAAAACCCGTCCCGGCCGCTGACGCAGGGCTCGGACTGAAACAACGCAAGCAACAAGGAGAACCGGCAATGAAACAGGTCTGGCGCAACTGCCACGCCGCCACGATGCAAGGCGGCGCGTACTCGATCATCGAGCGCGCGGCCATCGTCACCGAGGACGGGCGCATTGCCTGGATCGGCCCCGAGGCCGAGATGCCGCTGGATGGCTCGGCGGCCGTGCAGGACCTGGGCGGCGCCTGGGTCACGCCGGGCCTGGTCGATTGCCACACCCACCTGGTGTTCGGCGGCAACCGCAGCCTGGAGTTCGAGCAGCGCCTGCAGGGCGTGGACTATGCCGAGATCGCCGCGCGCGGCGGCGGCATCGCCAGCACGGTGCGCGCCACGCGCGCCGCCACCGAGGACGAGCTGTATCTGGATGCGAGCCGGCGCGCGCTGCACCTGCTGCGCGACGGCGTGACCACGCTGGAGGTCAAGTCCGGCTACGGCCTGGACCTGCCCAACGAGCGCAAGATGCTGCGCGTGGCGCGCCGCTTGGGCCGCTCGCTGCCGCTGACGGTGCGCGCCACCTGCCTGGCGGCGCACGCGCTGCCGCCCGAGTTCACGGGCCGGCCGGACGACTACATCGACGAGGTCGCCCGCCGCATGCTGCCCGTGCTGGCGGCGGAAGGGTTGGTGGACGCCGTGGACGCCTTCTGTGAGCACCTGGCGTTCTCGCCGGCGCAGGTCGAGCGGGTGTTCCAGAGCGCGGCGCACCTGGGCCTGCCGGTCAAGCTGCATGCCGAGCAGCTGTCGTCACTGCACGGCGCCACGCTGGCGGCGCGCCATGGCGCGCTGTCGGCCGATCACCTTGAATACCTGACCGAGAGCGATGTGCTGGCCATGGCGCAGGCAGGCACCGTGGCGGTGCTGCTGCCGGGCGCGTTTTACGCGCTGCGCGAAACCCGGCTGCCGCCGGTGGATCTGCTGCGCCGCCACGGCGTGCCGATAGCCATTTCCACCGACCTCAATCCGGGTACCTCGCCGGCGCTGTCGCTGCGCCTGATGCTGAGCATGGCCTGCACGCTGTTCCGCCTGACGCCGGAGGAAGCGCTGGCCGGCGCCACCCTCCATGGGGCCCGCGCGCTGGGATTGGAGACCACGCATGGCACGCTGGAAGCGGGCAAGGCGGCGGACTTCGTGGCCTGGAGCATCGATCATCCGTCGGAGCTGGCCTACTGGATTGGCGGCGAATTGCCCAGGCGCGTCGTCCGGCATGGGCAGCAGGTGTACGCGACGGCGCCGGACGCGGCGGCCTGACAGCCGCCGGGCCGCGATGTATGCGGCCTACGCCGCCATCGCCAGCGCGGGCAGGCCGGCCTGGGACGGCAGGCGGAAGGCGCTGACCGCGCCCTGCAGCCGCTGCGCCTGCGTTTCCAGCGACGACGCGGCGGCGGCGGCCTCTTCGACGAGCGCGGCGTTCTGCTGGGTCACGTGATCCATCTGCGTGACCGCCGTGTTGACCTGGTCGATGCCCGTGACCTGTTCCTGCGAGGCGGCGGCGATATCGGCCACCAGCGAGGTCAGGTGTTCGATGGTCCGCACGATTTCCTCCATCGTGCGCCCGGCCGTCTCCACCTGGGTGGACCCCGCCTGCACCGTGGCGCCCGAGGTGTTGAGCAGCTGCTTGATTTCCTTGGCCGCCGTGGCGCTACGCTGCGCCAGCGACCGCACCTCGCCCGCCACCACCGCGAAGCCCTTGCCCTGTTCGCCGGCGCGGGCCGCTTCCACGGCCGCGTTCAGCGCCAGGATGTTGGTCTGGAACGCGATGCCGTCGATCACGCCGACGATGTCCTCGATGCGGCTGGAGTCCTGGGCGATTTCGCGCATGGTGTTCACGGCATCGCGCACGGCCTGTCCGCCGCGTTGCGCCACTTCGGACGCGGTCGAGGCCATCTGGTTGGCCTGGCGCGCGTTCTCCGCGTTGCTGCTGACGGTGGAGAGCAGCTGCTCCATGCTGGCGGCGGTTTCCTCCAGCGAGGCGGCCTGCTGCTCGGTGCGGCTGGACAGGTCCTGGTTGCCCGCGGCGATTTCGCTGGATCCGATATGTATTTCATGTACGCCCGCGCGCACCGCGTGCACGGTGCGGACCAGGCTGGCCTGCATGTCCTGCAGATAGGGGATCACCTGCCCCACGCAGTTGCGGCCGAAGGCCGCGATCGGCGCGGTCAGGTCGCCGGCGGCGATGCGCTGGAAATGGCCGCGCAAGTCGTCCAGCGGACGCTTGACGAAATACACCACGTACAGGTCGCCCAGCACCAGCAGCAGCAGGCAGACGGCCAGCACCGCGCCCATGCCGATATAGGCGTGGCGGCGCTTGGCGGCGGCGTTCTCCCAGAGCTGGGTCTCGCGTTCCTTGGCGTAGGCCTCGTATTGCTCGATGCTCTTGCCGAAGGCGCGGCTGGCGCTCACGACCGGGCCGGCACCATGGGCGCGGGCGCGCGCCACATCGCCGGCCGTCAGCAGGTCGCGCTGGACCGCGATGCCCGCCACGGTCAGGGCATCGAAGCCCGATTTCATGGGATCCAGGATGGCGGCCGGGGCATCGTTGCCGGCCAGTTCCAGGAATATGGCCTGCTGCTTGCGGGCTTCGGCCAGGGCGGCATCGATGCTGCGGCCTTCCTCGGCCGCCTGCGTGGCGTCGCCGGCGGCGGCATATTCCATCTGGCGCGACAGGCGCAGGCGCGCACGCATGATCTGGTCGTTGACGCGCGAAAGCGCCGAGACTTCGTGCAGCAGTTCGGTGCTGTCGGTCAGCGCATCCGCCGAGCCGCGCAAACCGTTGATGGTGATTGCCGACATGCCGGCAAGCAGGACGCTGATGGTGAGCAGGGTGCCCAGGATCATGCGGCGGATGGTGATGTCTTTCAGTAGCTGTTTCATGACGCGACGCTCTTGAGTGCTTAGGGGGTGCTACATCGGCAACAACGGCTTGGAGACAGGCGAATTTAGCTGGCGTTACAACATGACGGAATGTGCCAGCTGGGCATGGAACAAATCGACATTTCAAGCAATAGTGTTGCGTTTTTCATGTCAGGTGAGAATGTTTTCCTCACGGTCTGGTCTGGAGTGTCATAACTGCATGAAGCGTGGCGGGGTCATTAATTTGACGCTGTCCTGCAGGTATTGGATTAAATATGTGGGGTTATATTTCTTCGAATATCAGCGATGTTCGTGATATTTCAATTGGCTTAAGACTATTTTTAAAATAAAACTAAATTACTCGGGAGTAGTAAAAAGAAAAGTAAAATCCAGCACCGATGTTAAGAAAATAACTTGAATAAGCCAGCGGGGTATGGAAAATACGCTCGTGTTGCTCCAGATCTTGTATCTGATCTGATAAGACACACCCATGTTGGGGTAGGTTGAATCAGCAGTATTTTGTGGAGTGGCGCGCATGGAACGCCTGATCTATCGCAAAACCGCATTTCTTTTATTCACTTCCCTGGCATCCGCATCGAGCCTGGCGGCGCAGAATTCCACGACCTTCAACGTCAGCATCATCATCCAGGCCAACTGCACCATCGCAGCTACCAACCTGACTTTCCCTCCCCAGGGCGTGCTGAGCGCTGCGGTCGCGTCCACCTCGACGCTGACCGTCACCTGCACCAACACCACGCCGTACACCGTCGGCCTTAGCGCGGGCACCGGCACGGGCAATACTGAAACCAGCCGACGCATGTTCGGGGCCGTCAACACCACGGCATCCGTCGGCTACCAGCTGTTCAAGGCCGACCTGACCACGAACTGGGGCGATGCCACCGTGGCGGCGCGCGTGAGCGGCACGGGTACCGGGGCCGCGCAGACGCTGACCGTCAATGGCTCGGTGCCGGCCCAGGCCACGCCGGCGCCTGACACCTATAGCTCGATCGTCACCGCCACCGTCTATTTCTGAGGAGTGTGGCCGTGTGCGCGCGCATACCCGCCATGCTGGTGGTTCTGCTCGGCTGGATTTGTCCGGCCGGCGCCGCGACGCTGCAGATTTCCCCGGTCATGGTCGAGATGGCGCCGCAGCAGGGCGCCAGCGGCATCATGCTGCGCAACCCGGACGCGATGCCGGTCTATGGCCAGGTGCGGGTCTACGCCTGGGAGCAGCGCGGAGGCGACGATGTGTTGTTGCCCACCGATGAGATCCAGGTAAGTCCCCCCATCATCCAGGTGCGGCCCGGCGGCGAGCAGCTGGTGCGGCTGGTGCGCGCGTCGCGGGAACCGGCGGCGATCGAGAAGAGCTATCGGCTGGTCATCGACGAGATTCCGGATCCGTCCACGCCGGCGGTCAATGGCGTGGTGCTGCGGCTGCGCTATTCGGTGCCGGTGTTCGTGGCCGGGGCCACGCCCGAGCCGCGTCCCGAGCTGAGCTGGAAGGCGGCGCGCGAGGGCAAGGAATGGGTGCTGAGCCTGAACAACACCGGCACCCGCTATGCGCAGGTGGCCAGCCTGCAGGTGTTGGACAGCGGCGGCAAGCCCGTGGCCGAGGTCGACGGGCTGGTGGGTTATGCGCTGGCCCAGCGCCAGCGGCAGTGGCGTATCCCGGGCCGGCCGCAGGCGCCGGGCCCCGTGCGTATCAAGGCCCTGATCAATGGCGGCACGATCTCGGCTACGCCCAGGATGGACTGAGTGGCCGCGGCCGAGTGGCGCGGCTGGGGCATCGCGCTGGCCTTGTCGTGCATGGCGGCGCAGGCGGCGGACGTGCCCGATCAGCTGGTGTCGTTCGGCGATATCGCCGAGCGCGACGTGTTCCTGGAAGTGAGCATCAACGGCGCCAATACCTCGCAACTGCTGCGGTTCCGCGATGCGCAGGGCCGCTTGTCGGCCAGCGCGGATGCGCTGCGCTCGGTCGGCATCGGCGTGCCGGGGGCGGACGGCGCGGCGGGCAGCCCGGAGCTGCGGCTGGACGCGATTCCTGGCCTGCGCTACAGCTACAACGCCGCGACGCAGTCGGTGAACCTGGTGGTGCCGGATGCGTTGCGCACGCCTTACGCGCTCGATATGCGTGGCGTGTCCCGGGCGCCGTCGGCCACCAGCGGACGCGGGCTGGTGCTGAACTACGACGCCTACGCGCAGACCAGCGGCTTGTCCCGGTTGTCGCTGTACACCGAACAGCGCTATTTCAGTCCGTCCGGCGTGTTCAGCAACACCGGCATCAGCTATCTTGGCGGGCGCGCCAACCTTGCCGATGGCACTGGGCGCTACATCCGCTACGACACGTACTGGACGCATTCCGACCAGGACACGATGCGCACGCTGCGGCTGGGCGACACGATCACGTCGTCGCTGGACTGGTCGCGGTCGATCCGCATCGCCGGCGTGCAGTGGGGGCGCAACTTCTCGCTGCGGCCGGATCTGGTGACTTTTCCGGTGGCGGCGATCAGCGCGTCCTCGGTGGTGCCGTCCTCAATCGCGCTGTACATCAACGGGGTGCAGCAATACTCCAGCAACGTGCCGGCCGGCCCCTTCGTGGTCAACCAGATCCCCGGCATCACCGGCGCGGGCCAGGCCACCATCGTCACGCGCGACGCGTTGGGGCGCAGCATCGCGACGACGGTGCCGTTGTACGTGGACACGCGCCTGCTGGCGCGGGGCCTGTCCAGCTATTCGGTGGAGGCGGGCTTCGTGCGGCGGCGGTTCAGCGTGCGTTCGTTCGACTACGACCACGCGCCGGCCTTCAGCGCATCGGGCCGCTATGGCCTGGATGACGCGCTGACGCTGGAAGGGCATGCCGAGAGCGCGCCCGGCGTCTACAACCTGGGGGGCGGCGCGCTGGTCAGGCTGGGCGAGGCGGGCGTGGTCAGCGCTTCGCTGGCCGGCAGCGCGGGCCGTTACGCGGGCGGCCAGACCAGCCTGGGCTACCAGTACGTGCGGCCGGGGTTCAGCCTGGACATGCAGGCCACGCGCGCGTTGGGGGGGTATGGTGATCTCGGATCCCGCGAGCAGGCGCCCGTGGCGCGGCAGATCGACCGCGTCACCCTGTCGTTTCCCGTCGCCCAGTCGCAGAGCGCGGCCTTGAGCTATATCGGCTATCGCCAGCCGGCCGCGCCGGCCGCCAGACTGGGCTCGGCGACCTACACCGTCAATCTGCACAGCCGCGCGGTCATGAGCTTGAGTGCTTTCCACGACTTCAATCAGTCCGGCTCGAATGGCATGTACTTGAGCCTGACGCTGATGCTGGGCGATCGGACCCAGGCCTTCGCGTCGGCCAGCCGCCAGCAGGGCCAGGACAGTTACAGCGTGGGCGCGCAGCATTCGATCGATTACGAGGGCGGCGCGGGCTGGTCGGTGCAGCGCGGACGCAGCGGCGGGCAGGCCTACACGCAGGGCCAGGTGCAGTACCTGGGCCGCTACGGCCAGCTGACCGGTCTGGCGCAGGACCTGGGCGGACGCACGCAGGCGGCGGCCCAGGCCTCGGGAGCGCTGGTGCTGATGGACGGGGTGGTCACGCCGTCGCGCCGGATCAACGACAGCTTCGCGCTGGTGTCGACGGGCGCGCCGGGCGTGGACGTGCTGCACGAGAACCGCAAGCTGGGCAAGACCGACAGCTCGGGCCACCTGCTGGTGCCGGACCTGATTCCCTATCAGGCCAACCGGGTGTCGATCGACGTCGAGAACCTGCCGGTCGATACGCGGCTGGAATCGACCAAGGCGGTGGTGGTGCCGCAGTCGCGCTCGGGCGTGGTGGCGAACTTCCAGCTGGAGCGCTATGTGGCGGCCACGGTGATCCTGAAGACGCCGGACGGCCAGTTCCTGCCGCCTGGGGCCGGGGTGCTGCATGCCGAGAGCGGCAAGCGCGGGGTGGTGGGCTACGACGGCATGACCTTCGTCGAGGACCTGCAGGCGCTGAATCACCTGACGGTGCAGGGCAAGGGCGTGTCCTGCCGCGCGCAATTCGAATATGGCGCCGAGCCCGGCCGGCAATTGCCCACGCTGGGCCCGTTCGTCTGCCAGCCTTTGGAGGAGCACAAGCAATGAGACGAGCCATCCTGTTGATCGCGATTGTGTTTTCCTGGGCCTGGGCGGGCGCGGCGCAGGCCCAGGCGAACTGCAATTTGTCGGGCAGTTCGACCACTATCGATTTCGGCGCCGTCAATCCCCTGCTGCCCGCCGATACCTACAACAATGGCGGCTTGATCGATGTGAACTGTTCAGGGCTGTATTTTACGACGCGGATATGCATCAGCCTGGAGATCGGCAACACCAGTCCGTCGATCGCGGCGCGCGCGATGGGCAACGGCGTCTACCGGATGAACTACAACCTGTATACAGACGCCGGGTATACGACCGTCTGGGGCGATGCGACGACTTCGCCGCCCACCTCCCAGGTGCTCAATGTCCTGGGCAATGGTTCGATAATGGTGCCCATTTATGCCAAGCTGCCGGGCGGGCAGACCTCGGTGTCGACGGTGGGCAATGTCGATACGCAGTACCTCGAGACCTACGGCGGCGTCAGCGCCAGGGTCGACGTGGAAACCGGGCTGCTGTTTTTCGGCGCATTCACGAATTGCCCATTGAGCAGTCCGGACACGACCTTGAGTATCCCGTTGACGGTCAAGGCGCTGGTGCAGAAGAACTGCACCATTTCCGCCACCAACCTGGTGTTTCCGGCGCAGGGGCTGTTGACGGCCCCGGTGCCTGGCAGCAGCCAGATCAGCGTGCAATGCACCAACAACAACGCGTATTCGCTGGCGCTCAATGGCGGGACGGTGGGCGGCAACGTGCTGGCGCGCAAAATGAAGCACTCGACCGCCGCCGACACGGTCAGCTACCAGCTGTACCAGGGGGCGAACTACGCCATCGTCTGGGGCGATGCGAGCGGCGGCTCGCCCAAGACCGGTCTGGGGTCGGGCACGGTGCAGAACCATACGGTATATGGCCGGGTGCCGGCGCAGACCACGCCCAGGCCGGGCAGCTATAGCGATACCGTCACGGCCACCATCACATTCTGAACCCGCACACGGCGGGGGCGACAGCGGTCGCACACCGGCTAGCCGCGCAATGCGGCGAGTGAGAGGATTTTTGAGACTCCTCGGTCACTTTCGATTCTTGCCGCAATTAATGCTGCCAATAATCGAAAAAATCCGTACATAAAGGCGCTGAAAAATGCCGAATCAAGGCGGCATTTTATGTCTGAATTCCGTCACTTTTTTAAGAAAACAGCCAATTCCCTGAATTACAACAAGTTTTATTGCCGAACATTGGAGCTACTTCGAAGGGGAAGACAGAAAAATAGCGGGAAAATATCGAAAATGTCTTGAAGAAAGCCAGAGAGAATGGAAAATAGCTGTATGTTTCGTCAAATTTCAAAATTGACATGACATGCATCAATTGCGGGTAGGTTGATTCAGCAGTATTTCGTGGAGTAGCGCTCATGAAACGCCTGATCTATCGCTCGGCCACATTTTCTTTGCTCAGCTCCCTGGTGTGCGCGTCGAACCTGGCCGCGGGACAGAGCACGGCGAACTTCAACGTCACCATCGTCATCCAGGCCAACTGCACCATCGCCGCCAACAACCTGGCATTCGGCCCCCAGGGCGTGCTGAGCACGGCGGTGACATCCACCTCGACGCTGACTGTCACGTGCACCAACACCACGCCGTATACCGTCGGCTTGAACGCGGGCACTGGCACGGGCAATACCGAGGCCAGCCGGCATATGTTCGGCACGGTCAACACGACGGCGTCCGTGGCCTACCAACTGTACAAGGCCGACCTGAGCACCGTCTGGGGCGACGCCACCGTGGCGGCGCGCGTGAGCGGCACGGGTACCGGGGCCGCGCAGACGCTGACCGTCAACGGCTCGGTGCCGGCCCAGGCCACGCCGGCGCCCGATACCTACAGCTCCACCGTCACCGCCACCGTCTATTTCTGAGGAGCCGCCACCGTGCGTACAGCCATGCTTGCAGTGCTGGCGGCGGTGGCGGTCCTGCTGGGCGCGACGGGTCCGGCGGGCGCGGCCACGCTGCAGATTTCCCCGGTCATGGTCGACATGGCGCCGCAACAGGGCGCCAGCGGCATCACGCTGCGCAACCCGGACGCGATGCCGGTCTATGGTCAGGTGCGGGTCTACGCCTGGGAACAGCGCGACGGCGACGACGTGCTGTTGCCCACCGACGAGATCCAGGTCAGCCCGCCCATCATCCAGGTGCCGCCCCGCAGCGAACAGCTGGTGCGGCTGGTGCGCGCGTCGCGGGAACCGGCGGCGATCGAGAAGAGCTATCGGCTGGTCATCGACGAGATTCCGGATCCGTCCACGCCGGCGGTCAATGGCGTGGTGCTGCGGCTGCGCTATTCGGTGCCGGTGTTCGTGGCCGGGGCCACGCCCGAGCCGCGTCCGGAACTGAGCTGGAGGGCGGCGCGCGAGGGCAAGGAATGGGTGCTGAGCCTGAATAACACCGGCACCCGCTATGCGCAGGTGGCCAGCCTGCAGGTGTTGGACAGCGGCGGCAAGCCCGTGGCCGAGGTCGACGGGCTGGTGGGTTATGCGCTGGCCCAGCGCCAGCGGCAGTGGCGTATCCCGGGCCGGCCGCAGGCGCCGGGCCCCGTGCGTATCAAGGCCCTGATCAATGGCGGCACGATCTCGGTGGCGCCCCGGATGGACTGACTGGCCGCGCGCCGGCCTGGGCGGAAGGCGGCGCGCCAGAGGTATGCAGCCTATGGCGGTATGCGCTTCCCGTACACGCGGGCGACGCGCCTGGAGCATCGCGCTGGCCCTGTCTTGCGCGGTGGCGCGGGCGGCGGACGTGCCCGATCAGCTGGTGTCGTTCGGCGATATCGCCGAGCGCGACGTGTTCCTGGAAGTGAGCATCAACGGCGCCAATACCTCGCAACTGCTGCGGTTCCGCGATGCGCAGGGCCGCTTGTCGGCCAGCGCGGATGCGCTGCGCTCGGTCGGCATCGACGTGCCGGGGGCGGAGGGCGCCGCTGGCAGTCCGGCGTTGCGGCTGGATGCGATTCCGGGCCTGCGCTACAGCTACAACGCCGCGACGCAGTCGGTGAACCTGGTGGTGCCGGACGCCTTGCGCACGCCTTATCAACTCGACATGCGCGGCGTCCCCAGGGCGCCTCCGGCCACCAGCGGGCGCGGGCTGGTGCTGAATTACGACGCCTACGCGCAGACCAGCGGCCTGTCCCGGTTGTCGCTGTATACCGAGCAGCGCTATTTCAGTCCGTCCGGCGTATTCAGCAACACCGGCATCACCTATGCCGGCGGGCGGGCGGACCGCTATATCCGCTATGACACCTACTGGACGCGCTCGGACCAGGACACGATGCGCACGCTGCGGCTGGGCGACACGATCACGTCGTCGCTGGACTGGTCGCGGTCGATCCGCATCGCCGGCGTGCAGTGGGGCCGCAACTTCTCGCTGCGGCCGGACCTGGTGACTTTTCCGGTGGCGGCGATCAGCGCGTCCTCGGTGGTGCCGTCCTCGATCGCGCTGTACATCAACGGGGTGCAGCAATACTCCAGCAACGTGCCGGCCGGCCCCTTCGTGGTCAACCAGATCCCCGGCATCACCGGCGCGGGCCAGGCCACCATCGTCACGCGCGACGCGTTGGGGCGCAGCATCGCGACGACGGTGCCGTTGTACGTGGACACGCGCCTGCTGGCGCGGGGCCTGTCCAGCTATTCGGTGGAGGCGGGCTTCGTGCGGCGGCGGTTCAGCGTGCGTTCGTTCGACTACGACCACGCGCCGGCCTTCAGCGCATCGGGCCGCTATGGCCTGGATGACGCGCTGACGCTGGAAGGGCATGCCGAGAGCGCGCCCGGCGTCTACAACCTGGGGGGCGGCGCGTTGGTCAGGCTGGGCGAGGCGGGCGTGGTCAGCGCTTCGCTGGCCGGCAGCGCGGGCCGTTACGCGGGCGGCCAGACCAGCCTGGGCTACCAGTACGTGCGGCCTGAGTTCAGCCTGGACCTGTTGTCCACCCGGGCGCTCGGCGATTACGGCGACCTGGGTTCGCGCGAGGACGCGCCGGTGGTCCGCCAGACGGATCGCGCGACCGTGTCGTTTCCCATCACCCGGTCGCAGAGCATGGCCTTGAGCTACATCGGCTATCGCCAGCCGGACGCGCCGGCCGCCAAGCTGGGCTCGGCGACCTATACCGTCAACCTGCACAGCCGCGTGGCCATGAACCTGAGTGCGTTCCACGACTTCAACCAGTCCGACTCGAACGGCGTGTACTTGAGCCTGACGCTGATGATGGGCGATCGGACCCAGGCCTTCGCGTCGGTCAGCCGCCAGCAGCGCCAGGACAGCTACAGCGTGGGCGCGCAGCGTTCGGTGGACTATGAAGGCGGCGCGGGCTGGTCGGTGCAGCGCGGACGCAGCGGCGGGCAGGCCTACACGCAGGGCCAGGCGCAGTACCTGGGCCGCTACGGCCAGCTGACCGGTCTGGCGCAGGACCTGGGCGGACGCACGCAGGCGGCGGCCCAGGCCTCGGGGGCGCTGGTGCTGATGGACGGCGTGGTCACGCCCTCGCGCCGGATCAACGACAGCTTCGCGCTGGTGTCGACGGGCGCGCCGGACGTGGACGTGCTGCACGAGAACCGCAAGCTGGGCAAGACCGACAGCTCGGGCCACCTGCTGGTGCCGGACCTGGTTCCCTATCAGGCCAATCGCCTGTCGATCGACGCCGAGAACCTGCCGGTGGACACGCGGCTGGAATCGACCAAGGCGGTGGTGGTGCCGCAGTCGCGCTCGGGCGTGGTGGCGAACTTCCAGCTGGAGCGCTATGTGGCGGCCACGGTGATCCTGAAGACGCCGGACGGCCAGTTCCTGCCGCCTGGGGCCGGGGTGCTGCATGCCGAGAGCGGCAAGCGCGGGGTGGTGGGCTACGACGGCATGACCTTCGTCGAGGACCTGCAGGCGCTGAATCACCTGACGGTGCAGGGCAAGGGCGTGTCCTGCCGCGCGCAATTCGAATACGGCGCCGAGCCCGGACGCCTGATGCCCACGCTGGGCCCCTATGTCTGCCATCCTTTGGAGGAACCTGCGCAATGAGACGCGCCATCGTGTTGATCGTGCTTGCGTGGTGCTGGGCCTGGTCCGGCGCGGCGCAGGCGCAGAGTTGCGACCTGACCGGCAGTTCGACCACCATCGACTTTGGCACGATCAATCCCCTGCTGCCGGCGGATACGCTCAACAGCGGCGGGCTGATCAAGCTGAACTGCTCCGGCCTGTCGTTGTTCACGCGGGTATGCATCAGCCTGGGAACGGGAAATACCAGCCCGTCGATCGCGGCGCGCGCGATGGGCAACGGTTCCTACCGCATGAACTACAACCTGTATACGGATCCGGGCTATTCCAATATCTGGGGCGACGCGACCACCTCGGCGCCTACGTCGCAGCTGCTGACCGGCATCGGCGCGGGGTCGGTGTCGGCGACCGTCTATGCCAAGCTGCCGGGCGGCCAGAACACCGTGGCCATCGTGAACAATGCCGATACGCAATACATGGAAAGCTACGCCACGACCACGCAGGCCAAGGTGGACTTGCAGACCTTTCCGCTCATCGGGCTGCTCCTGAACTGCCCGCTGAGTTCGCCCTCCCTGACCTTGCAGATCCCGTTGACGGTCAAGGCGCTGGTGCAGAAGAACTGCACCATTTCCGCCACCAACCTGGTGTTTCCGGCCCAGGGGCTGTTGACGGCCCCGGTGCCTGGCAGCAGCCAGATCAGCGTGCAATGCACCAACAACAACGCGTACTCGCTGGCGCTCAATGGCGGGACGGTGGGCGGCAACGTGCTGGCGCGCAAGATGAAGCACTCGACCGCCGCCGACACGGTCGGCTACCAGCTGTACCAGGGGTCGAGCTACGCCATCGTCTGGGGCGACGCGACGGGCGGCTCGCCCATGGCCGGCCTGGGCACGGGCGCGGCGCAGAGCTACACCGTCTACGGCCTGGTGCCGCCGCAGGCCACGCCCAGGCCGGGCAGCTACAGCGATACCGTCACGGCCACCATCACATTCTGAGCCTGCGCCCGGGACAGGCCCGGGTCGAGCGCCCTACAGCGATTCCGGATCCCGCCGCAGCGAGAATCCCTGCGACCCGTTCATCGCCAGGTAGCTGACGTTGCGCGACACTTCCGGCGCCGCGTCGCCGGCGTGCAGCGCGCGCACGCCGTCCAGCACCATCTTGTCGGCCAGCGTCATGCGATCCAGCATGCGCAGGTACTGCATCCAGCTTTCGACCAGGAAGACCTCGCGCCACACCCCTTCGCGCTCCAGGTCGCGGAACAGCTGCCACTGCTGCGCGCCGTTGCGCAGCCGCATCAGGCGCAGCGGATGGGCGGCGCCGATCAGCGCGCGCAGCTTGTCGTTCGGGATCTGGTATTGCACCGCCACCAGCACAGCGCCGTGCTCGGTGTCGAAGCCGGCGGCTTGCAGGGCCGGCTCGGCGCTGTCGGCGCGCGTCAGCGACTGCGCGTCCACCTGCTCGGGCAGGCGCGAGCGGTACAGCAGCAGTACGGTCAGGCCCAGCATGACGCCGGCGCCGGCCAGCGCGCCCGACACGCCCAGCGTGCCGGCGAAATGGCCCCACATGAACGAGCCGGCCGCCAGCCCGCCGAAAATGGCGGTCTGGTACAGCGCCAGCGAGCGCGCCTTGACCCAGTCCGGCACCAGCATCTGCACCGTGGTGTTGTAGGTGGCCAGCACGCCGATCCAGCAGCCGCCGGACAGCAGCAGGGCAGGGAAGGCGACCCACAGCGTGCCGGTCAGGCCCAGCGCCAGCAGGCAGGCCGCCAGCAGGCCGGCGGCGGCGCTGATCAGGCCGCTGGCGCCCCAGCGCGCCTGCACCCGGCGCACCAGCACGCTGCCCAGGATGGCGCCCAGGCCCAGCGCGCCCAACATGTAGCCGTACAGCATGGCGCTGCCGCCGTCGTGTTCGTGGGCCAGCAGGGGCAGCAGCGCCCACAGGGCGCTGGCCGACAGGCCGAAGGCGAAGGCGCGCAGCATGACCACGCGCGTCACGGTGGAATGCTGGGTGTAGCGCAGCGCCGTGACCGCGCCCTGCAGCAGGCGCTCGGGCGGCAGGCGGCGCTCGGGCAGGTCGCGCTTCCAGCGCCAGATCGCCCAGATCAGGCCGCCGTAGCAGAAGCAGTTCAGCAGGAACACCCAGGGCGCGCCCAGCGCGCCCAGCAGCAGGCCGCCGATGGCCGGACCGACCGCGCGCGCGACGTTGTAGTTGACGCTGTTCAGCAGCACCGCGCTGCCCACGTGGGCGCGCGGCACCTGTTCGCCCACCGCCGCCTGCCAGGCCGGCGTCACGACGGCGCTGCCGATGGCGATGCAGAAGACCGAGGCGATCAGCGTGATCGGGTGCAGCAGGCCGGCGAAGGCCAGGATGGTGATGAACAGGCCCCCGGCCAGTTCCAGCCCCATGCCGGCCAGCATGACCTTGCGGCGGTCGTAGTTGTCGGCCAGCACGCCGGTCAGGATGGACAGGGCCACCAGCGGAAAGGCGGCGGCCACCTGGATCATGGCGACCAGCAGCGGGCTGCTCTGTTCGGTGGTGATGATCCAGGCCGCGGCGACGGACTGCGCCCAGGTGCCCAGGTTGGCGAACAGGTTGGCGATCCAGATGATCCGGAACGCCGGGAAGGACAGGGGGGACAGTGTGCTGACGCGCAGGGCGGGCGCCGGCGCGGGCGCGGGCTCGGCGGGCAGGTCGGTGTTGGCCGAAACGGGTTGGAGCATGCGGGCCTCGAGAATCGCCCCGGCCGTACCGCGGGCCGGGGTCGCCCAATGGTACGCCGAAAGCCGGACGCCGGCATGGCGGGCGGGCCGGGCCCGCCCCGGGCCTTCCCGGTCCGGCCGACTTCGCGGCGGCGGGCGCCGC